>NZ_JBQQFC010000003.1:0-40551 GCF_052258445.1 Psychrobacter sp. T6-1 | reverse complement strand
TGCTGCTCTGCTGCTCTGCTGCTCGATTTATGGCTCGCTTAAAGCAAATTGCCAAGTGATTGGAACGTCTTGATAAGTAAAGCTCATACCAACGCCGTTTGGTAGTAGTGGGTTTTGCGCAGTTGCAGCGGTGTCCGTATTGGTATTGGCATTTGAATTATCTTGTGGAAAAGTACTACTTGGCTCTGGTAAATAGGCTTGCATGCGTCCATCGCTCACATCTTTTAATATTACACTATCTAAGCTGATCCCCTCAAAATTGTCATCGATACTATCGCCTTGAGGACTCAGATATTGACGGCGAATAAGCTGCTGATCAGCAAAGACGTAATCAACGCGAACGATAGTAGGACTGCTCTGATACCTAGGGTCTGGATCGGCAAAACGGATAAAGCTTATCGTCTCAGTGCTTACGCTCATAAATGGCTCGGCAGGACTGACTTGCACGCTATTGGTTTGAGCATTATTAGCTTGGGCATTGCTGTTTTGATTATTAGGGTTTGATGTGAGCGCGTTATTGTTGTTTTCAATAGAGGGTATCTGATAAGGGATGATTTGTCCCATATCTTGTTGTAGCTGCAAGTAAGCATACTGCAAGAGCGCTAGATTATCTGCTTGATACTGCGCCCGTTCTCGCGCTCGATTGACGCCGTCAAATACTTGCCAGCCTGCCACAGCGAGCATCGCAAATATCGACATGGCTACCATCAACTCAAGCAGCGTAAAGCCGCGCTCATACTTCACTGCATGCCTCTTAACGCTTGGGTAGGCTGTGCTTGAGGCGACTGTGCTTGCACGGACAAGTCTAGGCTACCGACCTCTTGCTCTGGATCACTAATCATGACAGTGATATCGGTGACCACAGAGCGCGTTTGCCCGTCAACGACAGGAGCGACTGTTATAGTCACTTGCTTTAGTGCAGAAGATAAGGTGTCAGAGGGGATCATCTCCACTTGCCAGTCGCGCCCTTGCTCACTTGTCATCTGACTACGGTTGGTCGTCAGCCATGTTTTTTGAATATACAAGTCACTAGCAGCATTTTGCGCCACAAAGTGCGCCAGCGTACGCGTACGCAGAGTATCTACCGAGCTTAGATAAGCACTACTAGCGCGGCTAGCGGCAACTGCGACGACGGCGAGTATAGCCAGCGCTACCATCACTTCGATTAAGGTAAAACCGCTTTGATGCTCTGATCTACTTTTAGGATAGACGGCTTTGGAGGAGTCAGGCATTGTTATATTTCCTGTCCTATCACTATATTACCATCGGGCATAATGGTGATGACCTCACCCACTAGACGGGAGTCATGACGTATCTCAATAGTGACAGGGGTTGCCTGTCCTGTCCCAAACCATAAGACTTGTGGCACAGTTTGATCGGTGAACCAAGGCTGTAGTGTCCGCGTCTCTATCACACGATTACTCATACTAGAATCATCTAATCTTTGAATATTAACACTTACTCCAGCTGGCATAGTAGGTAGCGTGATGTCTGGCTCAATATTCCAGCTGGGCGCTTGAGTTTGCTCATTATTTGCAATATCTGCTGACAGCTCCATAGCATTCTTCGGTGTACTACTTATGTCAGTAGCTTCTACAGATCTCTGATAAGCAATATAAGGATTAGATAAGGTCATGATAACGGGGGCAACTTGACCTTGTTTGTCTGCTTGCAAAGCCAGTCCCATAGGCTGCATGCGCTCAGCAGAGAGTAGTCTGACATAACTGAGTGAATCGGTTATATGCTCATAAAAGGCGCGGTTTTTGCGGGAGTCGCTGCTACCGACAGACAGACTAATCATGCCTGCAAATATAGAGAGAATAACAACGACGACTAATATCTCAACGAGAGTGAAACCTGCTTGAGACGAGATGTTTACAGGCAGTGGAGTAACTGATTTATCGATATAAATAACGCAGGCTTGCTCAATTTTTTTCCCGTTTACAGCCGCGTAATGGCTAGCATGATGGTTGCTAACCTTATAGGGCAATCTCGTAGGTAATAGATAAAGTGCTGATTGAGGCGTAACAGGCATGTTGCACCTATACTTTTTGAGATCATCAATAGTTAGTATTACGATGCTCTTCTGATTCGGTATCAATCTGCTCGACCAGCTCTTGCATATCTTCATCAATAACTTCATTAGTATGTGCAGGATAATGACTTGGCAACTCTAGCATTTGCTGAACCAAAGCATAGCGCAAAGTGTCACGACGACCCAAATAACGCTGGTAAAAACTTGAATTTAGTAGTCCTGCGCCGCCTTGACCCATTGCCCACAATGATGATAAATAGTCGCGGGTACTCAAGCTGCTCTGCTGATCTTTAAGATAAGTGCTAATAATATCGAGCATGTGTTTCATGCGCTGACGACGAATGTCGTACAGTTCACCAAATAAACGGTTAAGTCCTGTGACCGAAGCGGCCAGGCGCTCTTCTATTTGATTGAGCAGCATCGCTTTTTGCGGATTCATCAGTTGCTGAAATATCATGCGCGAGATACCAGCTGAGGGACAATCATCGATACGATTGATCTCAAAGAGCTGCTCCTCGTAGCGAATAATAATGCGCAGATACAGCTCATCTTTGCTAGAGAAATGCTTATAGAGCGTACCCTTAGCTAAATCAAGCTGGTCAGCTAGGCTATCTAATGTGATATCACCATCACCCGACTCAAGCAGCAGCTGCTCAGCCATTGCTAAGATATTCTCTTCTCGTATCTTGAACTGGTGTTGACGACTCATATTATCTCCTAAAATCTGACAGCGTTAAGCGTATGGCATCAATAGGAAAACCTTAGCTTGACAATGTCTGGTAACTGCTTGATGACGCAACAGATTTAAATATAAATGACTGATTGGTCATAGCATAACGATTTTAGCGATACTGTGCCAGTAAATTTTCAAAGTTTTTTGCAGTGAGCGTACCGATCTTTTTAGTCGTACACCCGTGTAGCTCAGCTAAGCAATCAGCAACATACGGCACAAAAGCGGGTTCATTGGGACGACCGCGCTTAGGTACTGGCGCTAGATAGGGGCTATCTGTTTCTATCAGTATTCTGTCTTTAGGCATATTTTGCGCCGCCTCTTTAATCATCTGCGCGCTCTTAAAGCTAACGATTCCTGAAAAGGAGATATAAAAACCCAAATCAAGCGCGCGCTTGGCTGTCTCCCAATCCTCAGTAAAGCAGTGGATAATACCGTGCTCTGCGTTCTCAGATTTTAGGATATCAAGCGTATCCTCTTTAGCGTCACGCATATGTACGATTAGCGGCTTTTTGAGCGCTTGACTGGCATGGATATGACGGGCGAAGCTCTCGCGTTGCTCATGAGCGTTTTCGGTAGACCAGTAATAATCTAGCCCCGTCTCCCCTACTGCCCAGACGTGGTCGCAGGCAGCAGTCTTAATCAAGCGCTCTACAGTTGCTGATTGCAACACATCGATATCCTCACAAGGATGAATACCGACGCTCATCCCCAAGTTTAATTGCTCATCACTATAGGTCTGGATAATACCATTGATCTCGTCATACTCAGCAAAGTCGCACATAATTGCCATAGCACGCGTGACGTTAGCCGCTTTCATGGCATCGATAGCGCCTGATAGTTGACCATCGTATTTGCTCAAATCGAGACGATTTAAATGACAATGACTGTCTGTAAACATATACACTCTCGTTATAATATAGGTTTGACCTTTTTACTTTAAAGTAAATAGGCTTATCGTGGTCATTAGATTGACACGCAAAGAGCATATTTCAAGTGACTAGCTTTGTAAGTCAGCGTTACAAAGTACTGCTTTGGCAAGCATTTATTTGCTTAAGTTAAGATGAGTCACTACTGTAAGGGCACCACTCGCATGACCTCTTCTATACTAGTCACCCCTTCACTAATACGCTTGGCACCAGAGAGTCTGAGCGGTTGCACGCCTTCGCGGTAGGCTTGCTGTTTGAGGGTATCTAAATCAGCATCAGCGGCGACGAGTTTTTTGATCTCATTAGATAAAGGCATAATCTCGTACAGTCCAATACGTCCCTGATAGCCCGTATGACGACAATGCTCACAGCCAGGCGCGGTATAGATCTGCGCAGGCAAAGGCGCGCGCCAAGGCTGTACAAGCTCTTGCCACTGAATCGCGATATCGCTATCTGCAGGTACAGGTTTGCCTGTTTTGCAATGCGGGCAAAGTGTGCGTAGTAGTCGCTGCGCCATGACACCAAGTATCGTCGCTGAGGTCAAAAAAGGTTGCACGCCCAAATCATGCAAACGCGTAAGTGAGCTTGGCGCATCGTTGGTGTGTAAGGTTGAGAGCACCAAGTGACCGGTCAAAGACGCCTGCACTGCCATATTTGCCGTCTCAGAATCTCGTATCTCGCCCACCATAATGATGTCTGGATCTTGGCGCATGAGCGAGCGAATACTATCGGCAAAATGCAAATCAATGCCTGTATTGACCTGCATCTGATTAAACGCCGGCTCAATCATCTCAATAGGGTCCTCAATAGTGCAGACATTGACCTGCTCGGACGCCAATTGCTTAAGCGTGCTATATAGCGTTGTCGTCTTGCCTGATCCTGTCGGACCTGTGACCAAGATAATACCATTGGGATGCGCAGTCAGCTCATGCCACATCTCAAGCTGCTTGCCCGATAAGCCTAACTGCGCAAACGAGCGCACTAAAACTTCAGGATCAAAGACGCGCATCACTAACTTCTCACCAAAAGCAGTTGGCAGAGTCGATAAGCGCAGTTCCGTCTCCATACCGTTGTGCGTGCGAGTTTTTAGGCGTCCATCCTGCGGTTTGCGTTTTTCAGCGACGTTCAGCCTTCCTAGTATTTTGATACGGGCGGTAACCGCGACCATAATCGCAAGCGGCATCTCATAAACCGTATGCAGCACGCCATCGATACGAAAGCGCACTTTGCCCGTCTCGCGGCGCGGCTCAAGATGAATATCACTGGCGCGCTGCTCAAAGGCGTATTGAAGCAGCCAGTCGACGACTTTGACGATGTGCTGATCGTTGGCATCAGGATTGGTTTTGTCACCTAATTGCAATAAGGCTTCGACATTGGTGACATCAGCAGCGGCGCGTTTATGCAGGGTATTTGCTCCTGCTATCGCTTGCGTGACTTGATAAAACTCTTGGCGATAGCGGTTAATCTGCTCAGGACTAATATAGACCGTACGATAGCGTCGCCCTTGAATGATTTTATCGATAGTGGCTTGCCAGTCTACAAAGAACGGCTGATCAGTCCCTACAACGACCTCGTCGGTTGTGACCTCTATCGGTAAGATATGCTGCGAGCGTGCATACTCAAAAGACATAATCTGCGTAACCGCTGGCACGTCAATCTTTAAGGGATCAATACGTATTAAGCTCATATCGGCTTTGGCAGCTAACCATAGATTGAGCCATGCCAGCGTGAGTTTTTGCTCGCCTTCTTGGCTCTTAGCTTGCTGATGAATCAGATGAGCATTTGGCAGACCAAACTCACTAATAGTCACTAATGGATGCTGAGCCTTGTCACGGCGGCTGGTCATTACAAGGTTATAGCCGCGCGAGTCTATAACTTTATCAGCCAACAACTCATCAAGGCACCAGCGTAGATCGATTACTAGCGAGAATTTTGGAGTGGACATAAGGATCTTCTTTTATTAAAGTGCAGTGATAGCAGTGATTTGTAGTTGTCCTGCCTCTATCTGGCCAAAACTGATATCAACTGATTTGTAGCGCATGATAAAAGTAGTTCCTATCTCACAGCGGCGATAGGCAGGGCGAGGATCTTGAGCGATCAAGGCTTTGATATGCTCGATATCCGCTGGCGTCAATCGCGTTTGCACGTCATCTATCATAGCGTTTAAACCTGTCTTTTGGGTATCACCTTTATTTTGAGCATCAATAATAGATAAGATCTGATCAAATGCCTGAGCAGTTATCTCAACGTCTAAAGATATAGGTGCTATCGGCGCAAAACCACTACTAGTGTCCTTTAACGCGTCGCTATAAGCGATATAGGGTTTAATATCAACAATAGGCGTACCCTCTATCATATCAGCGCCGCTTATTAATAATAGTACGCGGCCCTCAATAATATCGATACGCTCAAGTTTAACCACTGATAATCCTAAAGCTGATGGACGATACATACTACGACTGGCAAACACCCCTATCTTTTGATTACCGCCAAGCCTTGGTGGTCGTACTTGCGCGCGAAAAAATGGGGTCTCATTGTTATTAGCAGCTTTTACATCGTTGTGATGAAACTGCCAGCTGACCCATATATGGCTAAAGGCTTCTAATCCGCTAAAGGCAGCTGGCGTATTAAAAGGTGCGATCATCTCTATGATGCTTGGCACAGCAACAAGGTTTGGCTGTCTTGGCACGCCAAACTTTTGTGATAAAGGCGCGCGGTGATAGCCAATAATAGGTAAAACATGAGCCATCTAGGTTTGCCTTGTTTAAAATTGATATGAGACTGAGTCGTTAATATTAATAAAACTTACTAACGATATTCTATTTTATCATGCTAGGCCAATGGCGCTTACCAGATTTTATTTTTAAAATTTGTTATCATAGCCGACATTATTTATCACAGAGATTTTTGTCTTTGATACTAACAATAGCTCATAAGTCGCGTTTGCACTTTTAGCAAGCTTGCACCTTTACAGAGTTAATGGTCAGTAGTTATATCATATAAGACGGTTAGGACTAAGACACCAACTGCTACAACGACACGCACATAAATATTAAACGACAGCGCTAAAAACGCTTTGTATCAATCAATAATGAGAAATAATCGAGGGCTTTATGTCAAAACTTCGCACCGAAACCGTCACAGAGGTTCATCACTGGAGTGATGATCTGTTCAGCATTAAGACCACGCGTGACGATGGTTTACGCTTTCGCAACGGCGAATTTGCGATGATAGGCATCGTCGTCGACGGTAGACCTCTACTGCGGGCCTACTCTATTGCTAGTCCTAATTATGAGGAGCATTTAGAATTCTTTTCAATTAAAGTCAAAGATGGCCCTCTCACTTCACGCTTGCAACATATCAAAGTTGGCGATGAGCTATTGGTCAGCAAAAAACCAACGGGTACGCTAGTGCTTGATGACTTACTACCGGGCAAGCATTTATATATGTTATCAACAGGCACAGGTCTTGCGCCCTTTTTAGCATTAGCACGCGACCCTGAAGTGTATGAGCGTTTTGAGAAAATTATATTAGTACACGGCGTGCGCCATCAGCATGACTTGGCGTATCAAAAGATGTTCGAAGAAGAGCTGCCTAACGATGAGTTGTTTGGAGAATGGTACCGTGAAAAGTTTATCTATTATCCTACCGTTACCCGTGAAGACTTTAGAAACACAGGCCGCGTCACTGATCTTATGAAATCAGGCAAACTATTTGAAGATATTGGCCTGCCGCCAATGAACAAAGAGGATGATCGAGTGATGATCTGCGGTAGTATGCCGTTTAACGCTGACGTTTCAGCGATATTGGACGATTTTGGCTTAACTGTCTCTCCGCGTATGGGCGTGCAAGCGGATTATGCAGTTGAACGTGCATTCGTAGGATAAGGCACTCAACAATTATAATAAATAATTCTTGACGCTCAAAGTCTAGCTGTTATAATACGCAGCCTATACAGCTTACCCTGCAACCTGATTTGAGTAAGAAGCATGCTCTTAGCTGCTAGTATCACCAGATATGCCAGTGTGATGGAATTGGTAGACATGACGGATTCAAAATCCGTTGCCTAATAAGCGTGTCGGTTCGAGTCCGACCACTGGTACCATATACATCAACTAAGCCTCCTATTTTGGAGGTTTTTTTGTGACTTTAGCTTATGCACTGCGTGTACATATCGACCTCTTCTTGCTTGACAGCAATAATCTTGATCGGTACGGCGCAGGCCCAAGGTGTGCCTTGATCGCAGTAAAAATATTGCCCATCACACGATACTATACAAGCCGTAAAATCATTACCACAGTGATCTCTCATCGCCTGTTCGTCGTTATCGTCATCGACAGCGCACCATATTTGCTCATAACCCCATGCAAGCATCGCACGTGTCAAATCGCTTCCTTTTAATTCATTATTCATGATCAGCTCCTTGATTCTTTGTCTCAAGACATTTACTTCTTCTTGATTGACTTTGGCGGTAGTGCAAAAAATAATAGATAGTGCCTCTATAGCTCGGTTCGATATAAGAGTATAAGCTATCCATTGATTAATACTTTCTATCATTGAGTATCAGTGTAGAACTTAGTAGCAATAACTGTAATAGTACAAATATACTATTTATGATAAACGGTATAAATTTAAGGACAAACGGTAGCAAATTTTGTAGAAGTTGCATTCAAAATATTAGTTGCCGTCTTTAATACTTTAGTTAGCCCTTTAAATAAGACTATTAATCAAAACTAAAGTTGACTTATAAGTTTTTCTTACATAACTATTGCACTCTCTTATATAACTAGTATATTCAAGTATAATTATATACGCCACTACTATTTACATCTAAAAAACGACTTACACTTAACCATTTTTTCGATTAATCTAAAGCTATAAAGAGACAAGTGCGGGTAAGTAAAGAGCTATGACTTCTCCTCTAAAGCCAAATTTAAGAAAAATCATTCATCTAGATATGGATGCTTTTTATGCCAGTGTTGAGCAGCGCGATTTTCCAGAGCTACGAGGCAAACCTATAGCCGTAGGCGGGGATCCAAGCGGTCGCGGCGTTGTCGCTGCTGCCAGTTACGAGATACGCAAATTTGGGGTACGCTCAGCGATGTCTTGCTATGAGGCTCGAAAACGTTGTCCTGAGGCTATCTTTGTCAGGCCAAGATTTGAGGTTTACCGCGCCGTTAGCGCTGATATACGCGCGATAATGCTCAGCCTTACGCCGCATGTTGAGCCACTATCGCTAGATGAGGCCTATCTTGATGTAACCGGGCTAAGCGTTCATCAAGGCTCAGCGACGCTTATGGCCAATTGGCTACGCGCGCAGATATTAGCGCAAACTGGACTAAAAGCTTCCGCTGGCGTGTCATTTAACAAGATGCTGGCAAAAATTGCTTCTGATATTAATAAGCCTAATGGTACTGCTGTCATTACACCAGAGGATGCTAACGCTTTTATTAGCACCTTACCTATCGAGCGCTTTCATGGCATTGGTAAAGCCACGGCTAAACGCTTACATACTATGGGTGTCACTAATGGCGCTGATCTTAAGCGCGCGCCGGCTGCATTATTGATTAGTGAGTTTGGCAAGCGAGGGCAGTTTTATCACGACATTGCTCATGGACGCGATGAGCGCGCTGTCAAGTCCAAGCGCCAGCATAAATCTGTAGGCTCAGAAACTACTTTTCGAGACAACTTAAGTGATGACACTGCCCTCTTTGCACAAATATTTGAACAAAACGCTGACGCTTTTAGCCAACTACAACAAAAGCGCCTAACGGCTTATACGATAACTTTGAAGGTGAAGTACGCAGACTTTACGCAGATAACGCGCGCGCATACGTTATCTACCGCCTTTACTAGTGCTCAATCAGCTCATTATTGGCTTAAGAAATTGTTTAATGACATACCGCGCAATTTGCCTATTAGGTTAGTTGGCGTCACCTACTCTTCTTTGGTACCTGAAACTCAAGTCGCCCCGCAGCTTAACCTGTTTTAGATTCAATATTCATAATGTAGCATGTAGATTACTTGTCATTTTTATCAATTATTTAAAGCGCTTAGGCTATTTTGTAATGATTATAATTCTTGATGTGCTATAGGGTCATTGGTGAATAGGGTCTGCCGATTTCTGCTACAATATTGCCAAAATTTTCTCTATTTAAAGACTAATTATGAGCCATTCTCACTCTGCAGCTAGCACCAAACTTGATACCGATAACCTTGCGTTAGAGTATCTAAACGTTGAGGACTATGATTATGAGTTGCCTGACAAGTTGATCGCACGCTATCCTCTTACTAAGCGTTCAGCTTCTAAACTGCTTTATCTAACCGCAAGTGGGGAGATAAAAGATCAGCAGTTTACCGACCTGGCGAAGTTGTTAAATAGTGGCGACCTTATTGTCTTTAACGACACTAAAGTGATGAAGGCACGGCTATTTGGGCAAAAGGATACGGGCGGCAAAATCGAGATGCTCGTTGAGCGTCTGATTACAGCATCAGATGTCGATCTACCCAATACTGATGTGCCAAGCGCCAAACCTCTTGCACTTTGTCATATCAAAGCCAGTAAAGCACCCAAACTCGGACAGCGACTATTGCTTGCAGATAGTCAGATGAGTGCGGTCATGCTAGGTCGTCAAGATAATCTATTTATAGTCGCTTTTGATGCGCCTATTCTGCCTGATTTAGAGCGCTATGGTGAGCTGCCTATTCCGCCCTACTTTGAGCGTCATGCTGATGCCACTGATAATACTCGTTATCAAACCGTTTTTCATGATCCTGCCAAGCTCGCTAGCGTTGCCGCACCTACTGCCAGCTTACACTTTGACGAAGCTGTACTAACCTCGCTTAAAGATAAAGGGATTGATACCGCTTTTGTCACCTTGCATGTTGGCGCTGGAACCTTTGCGCCTGTCAAGACTGACAACCTACTCAATCATAAAATGCATAGCGAATATGCGCACTTACCGCAAGCGACCGCTGAGCTAATCAATCAGGCGCATGCTCGCGGCAACAAAGTGATTGCTATTGGTACTACTGTGACGCGTGTGCTTGAGAGCGCTTATCAAAGAACGGCTATCAATGGACAACCTCTTGCCAGCTGGTCTGGAGATACCGATATCTTTATTTATCCAGGGTTTGAATTTAATGTCGTGGATCGATTGTTGACGAATTTTCATCTACCCAAGTCAACGCTGCTCATGCTAGTGTCTGCGTTTTCAGGCAAAGCTGCCATCGAGCGAGCTTATCAGCATGCTATAAAAAACGAGTATCGGTTCTTTAGTTACGGTGATGCTATGCTGCTAGATAACATCAAATAAAAAACGTTTTTGCCAAATTGAGCAGTTACATAAGGATGAATAATCAAAGGTAGTCATTGTTTTAGGTCGTTAAAAAACACAAAGATACTCTCTATAAAGCATCCTTCTATTCACAAAAATATCGCTCATTTTTGCTTTGCTAATTCAATTAAGGACACGTCCTAGAAATAAGCTGGTAAACTAATCTTTATTTTGTTATAACACTGTAAGTGGTTTATATTCTAAAGGGTTTTGCATGTCTTGGTATTCCTCTCATCGCTCAACGACTCTACATTATGCGGTATCAAGAGCACTACTATACTCAGTAGGCTACGCGGTGCTATCCTCTAGCACGCAAGCGGCTACCATTGGCAAGACTGTTGTAAGCTCCGCTCAGCACAAACCTCTTTTTGCCAGTATTTCAGTCACTGATATCCGCAGCAAAGACTTCTCTATCGATATGGCAAGTACAGCTATTTATCAGCAGATGGGTATGATGCCGACGGACTCTATGAGCGTCAATTTCGTGCCCACCTCAGAGACTACAGGCCAGCTGATTATCAGTACCACGCAGCCTGTATCCAAACCATTTGCAGATTTAGTACTAGCGCTCAACGACGGCGCGCAGCGCACAGTAATACCTAAAACTTTGCTTATGCCATTAGAGGGTAGTTTGCCCATTAAGGTGTCTAACGTAGCGTCTAACAAGATATCGAAGACGCCAGTCGTTAGTACTGTGATATCAGGTGCAAGACAACCAAATTTACCCGTTACCTCCCTCAGCAATGCCAAACCTCTCACACTCAGAGCTGGCATGCCGCCGCCGCTGCTACCCATACAAACTGCTAACTTGCCGACGTTAGCTACTACCTCACGTATGAGTAGCGCTGTCAGTGCACCCAAAGTGGACAATGTTTTGGGTAGCACTAGTGCGATAAATACATATCCTGATAGCGAAACAAAGACTACAGTAAATCGCTCTGTTACTAGTAATCCAGTTAATCGCTCTGCTGCTAGTGCTTTGACTATAGACTCTGCGGATAAAAACATCCTTGCTAATGAGCCTTTTATAGCAGACAAAATCGCTACTGCTACTGACAATACAGCTCAATTAGGCACCAGTGAATCAGCTAATAATACTAGCCTTATTGTCTCAAACAACGTAGCGCCTGATACAGGCTCGAGCCTGCGACTTGATACCTTGAGTATTCAAGTGACTCGCCAAATTCAACCGAGTAGCGCCGTTATTGCAACTAAGGCAGCTATCGATACGTCTAAAACCTTATCAGAACCCTTAAGTTTAGGTAGTGAAGCGGTTTTTAGTAAGGCGCTTTCGGCAACTCGTACAGCGGCTACTGCTACTGCTACTGCTACTGCTACAAGCTATACCGTACAGCCTAACGACAACCTATGGATTATCTCGCAGCAAATCGCTGAGCAAAATAACTTAAGCATCAAAACAGTGATGACGCAGATTAAAGAGCAAAACCCTAATGCTTTTATAAATAAAGATGCCGGTCAACTCAGAGCCGATGCTCAGCTCACTCTACCTGATTACGATGTTGTACCCTCTCAGCAAAAACTACAGGCAGCTATCGATGCGCAAAGAAAATATGTTCAGCGCGCACAAAAAACCAAAGCCAAACGCAGAGCGCCTTTACAGCCCAATACTGAGACGACTCAAATTGTTGGACGTCAAAACGAGCCGGCGTCTATAAAGAAGCTACCAAAAGCACGCTTTTCTGTTGTAGCGCCTGGTCGCGATGGTAGTGCTGATGGCACGCAAACCAAGGCTAGTGCAGAGGCAGGCAATGGATTGAACACAGATATATTATCCACACTTAAAGCAACAAGACAAAGCACTGCCGATCAAGCTCAAAGTCTAGTTGATACGAATAGCACCTTGAGCAGCTATACCCAAAAGATACAACTACAAAATCAAAAATTAGCAGCGCTACAAGCCCGCCTAAAAGAGTTGCGTGATCAATAATAGATTCAACTATCAAGCAGATGGCTTGAATAGTTATCGTAGACATGAGAATAACTATGGATAATATGCTATATATCGTTGCAGGATTGGTGCTCATCTTATTGATCGCTATTTTGGTATTACGTCGCAATAAAACTAAGCAACCAGCGCCGTCCACACCCCTGCGTACAAATAAAGAGACGATCAGAGCAGTACCAGTCTCATCGGATCGTATGCCGCAGCCTTCGGTAAATAGTGCAACGAAATTTGATGATATTACAATCGCTCAGCGCTTTATAGACCAGCAGCGCTATGACAAAGCGATAGAAGCGATAGAGCGCGGACTTATGCGTAAACCTCATGACGAGCAGCTATCGCTTAAGCTCCTCAGTATATATGCAACAACCAATGAGCTCAGCGAATTTAACCGTGTTTACGATGACCTAGTCCAAAACAATACTCAGGCAATACCACAAGCAAACGAGCTAAAATCCTTGCTTTTACAAGATCAGACGACCTCTGCGGCAGCGCCTGTAAGTAGCTTTGATCAATCAAGCGTTGAGGCTATAGACTTTGACTTGCCACAAAGCTCTGTACAGGTTGGTAGTGATACCAGCGCTCATGAACCTGTACAGAGTGTCCAAAATCACCTAGTGGAGAGCGCCAGCCCTCTTGAGCCTACCGACTCGCTTGATGATTCATTTGATAATTTGGATTTAGCTAATTTTGATACTGCTGATAACTCTTATACTGATAGCTCTTATGACATAGATACTATCAGTAATTCTAGTATGGCAAGCGACGATATCTTTGAGCTGACGCTGGATGATCTAGAAGACAATGATAGTGATACTCAAGAGAGCCTCTTAGACGATAGCCGCACTGAAACTAATGGCACGCAGCCAGTTCATGTTGTAGATAGCACACCTTTAGAGAGTTTGGACTCAAGCGACTTGGATCTGGATACAAACTTTGATTTCGATGACAGCTTTGATTTAAATGATGAGGCATCTACTGTTCCACCTGTCAATGAGCCTGCTTCAGAAGCTATTACTAATGACGATAGCTTCTTTGATTTTGATCTACAGGCAGACTCAAAGAGCATTAATACCAATAATAGTGATAGTAATGACGTCAGTCAAAGCGGTGGTCTGGTTTTAGATGAATTAGATGTAGAGAGCAATGAGTATAACGATGCCAATGATGAAGATTTTGTATTAGATTTGGCCGACCTTGAGACCGAAACTGAGACTGATGACAAAATCTTAGACACTTATGCGCCAAGTGATAGTTTGACATTGTCCCTAGATGAGGATGACACAACACGGAGCGATTTTGTTTTTGAAGACAGTCAAATTTTGGGCAGTTCAGTTCAAGACAGTGCTCCTGTCACTATTGATAATGCTGCACAGGGCGCTGGCGACCAAGCTGACACGCCTATGCTATTTGATGACAATACACCCATAGAGGATAGCTTTGATTTTGATGACGCTTTGGCGCCTACAGAAGCTAAGCCAGTTGAGGTAGCAGACAGCGACGATAATAAATCAGCCGCTGACTTGACTTCGCGCTTTGCAGCTGACTTTGATTTTGTTAAAACGCTAGATACCAATCAGGTCACCTTAGACCTAGCCACACAGTATGTCAGACTAGGCGAGTATGATAGTGCCAAACGCTTATTGAACGAAGTCATCGCTCAAGGCAATAGTGAGCAAAAGCAGCAGGCACAAATGATGCTTGAGCGCACTGCATAATGATACTACCGCAGCTAAGCCAAGTGTTTCAATGCTTGGCTTATTCGCTTTTTATCTCTTTACTAAGTCCTTATAACCTATGATCCAACCTGATACCTTACAAATTATCTATGCTGGTGGCACCTTTGGCAGCTATGGTCGTCCGCTTGCGCCCCTAGACGCTACTGCGTTTTTGCCTATTGTGCAATCGCATATTACTACGCATAGCCACACCCTTAATCTGCCTGCGACCACTTGGCTTGATAACGCTTTAATCAAAGACAGCAGTCAATTAACGCCTAATGATTTTGTACATTTTTATACTTTGGTATTAGATGCTTATAGTAAAGGCTCTCGCCGTTTTGTCTTGATCACAGGCACTGACACCCTAAGCTATCTAGGTGCTTTTTTGTCTGAGGCATTTGCAGGTAGTGATTTGTGTTTGGTCGTCACAGGTAGTATGCGCCCTTTACTAGATCCTGAGGTCATACAAGACTACGCGATAGATGAGCATAGCGATGCTTGGGATAATTTGATAGCTTCAATCAAACTGGCTAGCGCTGGTGAGTCTGGGGTTAAGATAAGCTTTGGCGGTGAATCGTGGCCGGCGCAAACCGTACAAAAAATACACAGCCATGATTTTATGGCGTTTACTGGACACTCAAGAGCTGCTTATCCTGCTAATAGCTATATCAAACTATTCACCGATACGCGCCGCCAGCATTGGCTCGACGATCAATATACAGTAGTAGCTGATGTCCAAAGTCATGCTAAACACGCTTATGTTCATGCGATCTATTGTATGCCCAATCATCCTGATATCTTAAGCAAGCAATTACAGGCGCTTATCGATCAACCGCCAAGCGGCATTATCTTATTAGGCTTTGGTGCAGGTAACGTCCCTTATTCAGCAGCGCTGGCTGAGGCTTTAGATCAGGCATATGAGCAAGGTCATATGGTGATTTGTGCCAGCCAGTGCCCCTTTGGCGGCGTTAGTGACAGTTATGCAGCAGGCAGTTGGCAGTATGATCATCACGTTATAGCAGGCGGCCGCTTGACCATTCCTGCTATTTACGCGCGCCTGCTATGGCTGTTACTACGTTATCCATCGCCTGCTCGAAGACGACAACGCTGGACCAATAATGTCAGTCAAACAGCGACTACAATTAGAAAACGTTAAATACTAACTTTATTTACTCTTTTGCGTTTTAAACTCACTTTATATACGACCTTGCTATGACCCAATCTACAGTCTGCGATGATAGACCAACTTATACACTAGCGATTGCCATTGAGTTTTTGGGAACGCACTATTACGGCTGGCAGCGGCAAAAAGAGGTGCTGGGCGTGCAAGAAGTCTTGGAGCGCGCTATTAGTAAAGTGGCTAATGAGCCAATAGAGGTAATCGCTGCTGGTCGCACTGATTCAAGCGTACACGCTGGTAATATGATCGCGCATTTTGTCACTCATGCTCATAGACCTGCGCGCAACTGGCTGCGCGGCGTCAATAGCTTACTTCCTAATGATGTTGCCCTGCGCTGGATTGAGCCTATGCCCGCTGATTTTCATGCGCGCTTTAAAGCGATTGCTCGGCGCTATCGTTATATTACTTTGAACCAGCCTCAGCGGCCAGCTATCTTAAATCATCAAGTCACGCATATCTACGAGCCATTAGATCTCAGCGCTATGCAAGCTGCTGCGGCTGATATCGTAGGGACTCATGACTTTAGCAGTTACCGCGCAGCCGCCTGCCAGTCCAATCAACCTGTACGTACCATTGAACATGCCAAGCTTTTTGCTCACGGCCAATTTATTGTATTTGATATTCAAGCAGATGGGTTTTTGCATCACATGGTGCGTAATCTAATGGGTACGCTGTATGCTATTGGCAGGCATGAATTACAGCCTGCTGACTTTTTAAATATCTTAGCTAAAAAAGATCGTACTATTGCGCCGCCCACTGCCTCAGGTGATGGCCTATATTTTATCAATGCTTATTATCCTGAGCGCTATCAAGCGCGACTCCCTAATGCGCCGCTAACTCCTATTTGGTTAAACCTGCCAGATTAGGCTTTGATAATAAGACTATAACCTGGCATACATACCATATACACACTGTCAAGCAAAAACTGGGTTCGCCATTGCTTTAGTATTCAAACTTGCGTATAATATCCGCTTATTTTTGAGTGATTGATACAAATATGGCAAAAGACGATATTATTGAATTTGAAGGCGAAGTCATCGATACCCTTCCAAACACATTGTTTAAAGTTCGTTTAGAAAACGGACACGAGATTATCGCGCATATCTCAGGCAAGATGCGTAAGCATTACATCCGCATTCTAACTGGTGACAAGGTTAAGGTTGAGATGACGCCTTATGATTTGTCAAAAGGTCGCATTACTTACCGTGGTAAGAACTAATTAATTATAAGCCGTATTGCATTAGGGTTGGCATCGATTATCGGTTTAACAACTGACTTGAAACAACCGATATCAGAGCTACATAGTTAATGCTAACTTTACGCTTATTCCAAAAAAAATACCGCTATCAATCAGCGGTATTTTTTTGGCTTAATATTCTGTCTTTAAGACAACGTATCTATCTAAACTCTACAGTAGCGTCATCTTTAATGGTGCCTAGTAGCGCTAGCGCATCCCAGTTGGTCAGACGTACGCAACCAGATGAGGCTTGACGACTAATGCGAGCAGGATCTGGTGAGCCATGAATACCATAAGAGGGCTTGCTCAGTCCAATCCATACGATGCCTACTGGATTATTAGGGCCTGGTGGAATGATGAGCTGACCACCATCGTCTGCGCTATAAGTATAATTAGGTTCATGTACTTTGACTTCGACCGTATGCGTACCCGATGGTGAGGGCGTCGCGCTGCTACCAACTGTGGTAGGATAGCTGGCAACTAGATTGTCGTTGTCATCATAGGCATATAGCGTCTGCGTACCCTTGTCAGCGACCACGCGGCTCACAGGTTTGGTATTAGGGTTGCCAGGATTGTAGACTGTGATCGTCTCGCCTGCACGAAAGCTTGTATTAGGATTGAGAGATTTAAGATACTTCTCATTAATATGGAACTTCTCTGCAAGTCCCTCAGTTATACTTTCATAATACATGCCCTCAAGCTCAGACTTGCCCTCTGCGCTAGCAGGAATGTTTGTCGTTTTGATGTTGACATCGCCCTCTTTTATCGTATAACGAACCAGTACAGGCTGACTTGTAAGACGTTCACTGGCTCTAAGCGCTTGCCAAGTCTCGTCATTTAAATTATCAGTTACTTTGAGACCATTGGCTTTTTGAAAGGCCTGCATCGCTTTACGAGTATTTTTGCCCCAATATCCATCCACTGGGCCTACGCCGTGCTGATGCCAATTGAGCAGGGCTTGCAACTTAGTCCCTGTATTGCGATCTATCTTCTCCCCGACTGACCACGTGGCATTGTTGACCTCTCTAGCAGTCTTTGGCAGATTTTCAGTGGTGTACTTGATGGTTGGTAACAAGTCATTGAGCGAGTTGACCGTTTTGCTATCGCCCTTGAGTTGTTGACTAACGCCATTAGTCACAGGACTTTTATCATTGCTTGTCGCTGCGTTAGCTGAATTTATTAGCATAGCACTGGACAATCCCAATGCAGCCATCATCGTACATACTTTTTTTAACTGATACATGCTGAGCTCCTAAAATAATTGGTAATCTACTCGTTATAGTTCTTATATTACTGGCGCTTAAGATAATGTCATAGTACTGAGGAGTTATATAACAGCTTTGTGTTAACGAATTGGGTCTATGATAACAACTTTGTTAAATAGTGCTCACTATGTCACTTAAAAGTATACATATAACAAAAAACCCATAAACCACTAGGTAGTTTATGGGCAGCTTGACTTGCTAAGGTGAGTCGATGTATTTGTTATGAGTCCAGCTTAGCCAATACTGCCTGTCCCATTTGCACGCATCCTACGCAGATGAGGTTGTCTTCATTTTTGTCTAAAATATCAACGGTACGTAGACCATCGTCAAGCACGTCGCTCACTGCCGCTTCAATCGCTTGCGCTGCCGCCTCTTGCTTAAAAGTATAACGCAGCATCATAGCCACAGACAAAATAGTCGCTAGAGGATTGGCTTTGTCTTGTCCTGCGATGTCAGGCGCTGAGCCATGACAAGGCTCGTACATACCCTTGCCATCCTCATCTAAGCTCGCTGACGGTAGCATACCGATAGAGCCTGTGAGCATAGCCGCCTCATCGGATAAGATATCACCGAACATGTTACCTGTTACCATGACATCGAACTGCTTGGGATCACGGATAAGTTGCATACAGGCATTATCAGCATACATGTGTGATAGTGCTACATCACTATAGTCGTTCTCTTGCATCTGGGTGATCGTCTGCTTCCACAGCTCAGTGACTTCTAGTACATTAGCCTTGTCTATCGAGCATATCTTGGCAGGTTTGCCAGAGCTTTGAGCGCGCGTTTTTGCCAGCTCAAAGGCCACTTTACCAATACGCTCGATCTCACTGGTCTTGTACACCATAGTATTGTAGCCTTGCTGCTCGCCATTATCTAGCGTGCGAATACCGCGCGGCTCACCAAAATAGATACCACCTGTCAACTCACGTACAATTAATAAATCAAGACCTGATATGATCTCAGGTTTAATGCTTGAGGCGTTGGCAAGCTGCGGATATAGCTTTGCCACACGCAAATTGGCAAATAAGCCAAGCTCACTGCGTATCTTGAGTAAGCCGCGCTCAGGGCGTTTGCTACGCTCAATCGTATCCCATTTTGGACCACCGACTGCGCCAAGTAATACTGCATCTGCAGCGCGAGCACGCTCAAGCGTCTCATCTGGCAATGGCTCGCCTGTTGCATCAAAAGCGACGCCACCGATCAAACCTGACTCTAGAGTTAAGCCTAAATCAAACTTTTTGTTTACCGCCTCTAATACATCAACGGCTTGGGTCATAATCTCAGGACCGATACCATCGCCTGCTAATGTCAAAATGCTTGCCATATAAATCCTTGTTGTTTTTTGATAGGTAATTGATTGATAACTTTAAATAAGACAGGTATTAAGATGCTTCTATTACGCTGCTCTCGACAAACTCGCCTTGGCGCTCAATATCTGCCAGTTTACAAAAGTGACGTTGCAGGCGACCATTAAAGGTAAGATCTACACATAAAGGATTAGGCGAAGCATTTTCTAGCAAACTTCCCTCAGTACTACTCGGTTTTTTACGGTACGCTCGTAGCTCGTAATTACCTGGCTGAGTAAACTCATGAATCATCGCAAAGCGCTCAATGTAACCTAGATTATTTTCAGGATAAAAATTAACTTGAACTTCGCGCTTACTAGGTTTGAGACGTATATAGTAAGTGGTTAATCCCTCGATATTAGACACTGATAGCGGTACTATCTTGATAGCATTTTTATCAGATAAAGGCGTTATATCTGGCGCTATCGTTGTCCTAAACCGATCACTAAAAGGTATCTTACTCGTCGTATCTGTACTTTGCATCACAGCTAGCATCGTAGGATTGACAGGCTCATGACTTTGCGCTGAGATAATAGGCGTTTTGTCTATTTGTACGATTTCGCAGTGATAAGTCCCCTGACAGCTCAGATTAATCTCGCCTGCAATGGGATCAAGCGCCTGAGCAGTTATCAGCGTATTGTCATCATCAATTTGATTATACCCTGTCAAGATCTGACATCCTGACAAAGATAGGCCTGTTATTAGAGTTAAAACAGCAAAACGTTTTTTATTCATAGCGATAACTACTATTCATCATATAAGTGAAACGATGGTTATTCATTCTAGCCATTTAGTACTTATAACTCAACATTATATTCATTTTTAACCATGTGATAAAACGCTGATGTTCTGCTTTTTAAGCACGTACTTGGTTAAATATCCAAGGGGTTTTTTGCATCATTTTATGCTCATAGTCCTTGATGTCATCACTCTTTTGCAAAGTCAGTCCGATGTCATCTAGTCCATTTAACAAGCAATGCTTACGAAATTCATCGACTTCAAACGCATACTCTTCGCCCGTTGGCGTTATCACCACTTGACGCTCAAGGTCAGCAGTAAGTTGATACCCTTCAAAAGCGATAGTCGCTTTCATAAGCTTATCGACAATCTCTTCATCGAGCACAATCGGCAACATACCATTTTTAAAACAATTATTATAAAAGATATCGGCAAAACTTGGCGCAATCACCGTACGAAAGCCGTACTCAGATAGTGCCCAAGGCGCGTGCTCTCGACTAGAGCCACAGCCAAAGTTTCGGCGGGCAAGCAGTATAGTCGCGCCCTCATAGCGGGGCTGATTTAGTACAAAGTCAGGGTTGATAGGACGCGTATCGTTGTTCCCAGAGCCATCTAACGAAGGTACGCCTTCATCTAGATAGCGCCACTCGTCAAATAAGTTAACGCCAAAGCCTGTACGTTTAATAGATTTCAAAAACTGCTTAGGTATAATCTGATCGGTATCGACGTTGGCGCGATCAAGCGGACAGACGATACCGGTTTGGGTGTTATAAGCTTGCATAATCATTCCTTAAAATATCAGTGTGCTACGCTTAAATCAAAACGTGCGTACATCTACAAAACGGCCCGCTAATGCGGCAGCGGCGGCCATTGCAGGACTCACAAGATGCGTGCGCCCGCCCGTACCTTGACGCCCTTCAAAGTTGCGGTTGGATGTCGATGCGCAGTGCTCCTCTGGCTCTAACTTGTCGGCGTTCATGGCAAGGCACATCGAGCAGCCCGGCTCACGCCACTCAAAACCTGCTTGAGTAAATATAGCGTCCAAACCTTCAGACTCTGCTTGTAATTTGACTTGTCCTGAGCCTGCGACCACGATAGCTTCTTTAATGCTATCTGCAACTTTGCGACCTTTAATCACGGACGCCGCATCACGCAAATCTTCGATACGTGAGTTGGTACAAGAGCCGATAAATACGCGGTCAAGCTCAATATCAGTAATTTTTTGACCTGCTTGTAAGCCCATATAAGTATAAGCGCGCAGCCAGCCTTCTTCTTGTGCCTCATCAGCCGCTTGATCAGGCGTTGGAATAGATTGAGTGATATCGACGACCATTTCAGGAGAGGTTCCCCAAGATACTTGCGGCGCAATAGAGCTACCGTCGATCTCAACGATAGTATCAAACACCGCGTCATCGTCGGAATACAAGGTACGCCAGTAGCTCTCGGCTTGCTCCCACTGCTCATCAGTTGGTGCGTAAGGACGGCCTTTAACATACTCAATAGTGGTGTCGTCAACCGCAACCATACCCACGCGCGCGCCCGCCTCAATCGCCATGTTACAGACGGTCATGCGACCCTCCATACTCATATCTTCGAACACTTGACCGGCAAATTCAATAGCGTGACCGGTGCCACCTGCCGTACCGATTTTGGCAATAATAGCCAGTACGACGTCTTTTGGGGTCACGCCAACACCGAGTTTACCTGTGACGCGAATTTGCATGTTTTTTGATTTCTTTTGAATCAAACACTGTGTCGCTAGCACGTGTTCGACCTCTGAGGTACCAATACCATGTGCCAGGCAGCCAAGTGCGCCATGAGTTGCTGTATGCGAGTCTCCGCAGACAACCGTCATACCAGGCAAAACCAAGCCTTGCTCAGGGCCAACCACGTGCAAGATACCTTGACGTGCATCGTTGATGGTAAATTCTGCAATATCAAACTTAGCGCAGTTATCATCTAAAGTAACCACTTGCAAGCGCGATACTTTGTCTTTGATACCTTGTACGCCCTCACGGCGCTCACGACTGACTGTAGGTACGTTATGATCTGGGCTTGCGATGTTCGCAGACAAGCGCCAAGGGGTTCTGTTGGCTAGATCTAACCCTTCAAAGGCTTGCGGACTTGTGACCTCATGTAATAGATGACGGTCGATATAAATGAGGCTTGAACCATCGTCACGTTTGGTGACTTCATGGGCGTTCCAAAGTTTGTCATATAAAGTTTGCGCAGTCATTTTGCTGTCCTTCTTTGTGACTAATGATCAATCGATCTAAGTATAGTTCTGAATCGGGATACCATTTAAAAGTCGAGATAAATAAGAGTCAATCTAAAAGTAATTTAAGCATTAAATAGTTTATATAAGAGGTTATAAGTATTGTTTGATAAAATCTCAATGTCGTTTTGATACCATTGGGCATATGTATCCGCTAATTGATAACTTATCGTTTTATAATCAAATAAAATGTCTTTGAGTCTTGTGATTATACCAGTCTAATCCTATAATAATAATTGATGATTTTTGCATATACGCAAACTTTTTATTTACAATCACTAGCATTCACACGAGCCAACTTTTATTTATAGCTAACTAAATAGCTAAGGACATCGGTTTGAATACCACTAATTTGACAACGTTTGTGACTGTAATGCATACAGGCAGCATATCAGGGGCGGCAGAAAAGCTCTTTATTACTCAGCCTGCGGTCAGTAAACGCATCAAAAATCTAGAAGACGAATTCAAAATCACTCTCTTTGATACTGTAGGTCGCGGTATTGTTCCAACGCAAGCGGCGAGCGAGATGCTACCCCATGCTAAACGCTGGCTTGAGGATTACGAGAACTTCAAAATCAACTTGCAACATGCCGAGCATATTGTATCAGGTAAATTGGTCATAGGGACCAGTCATCATATTGGTTTGCATCATTTAGCGCCAGTACTCAAGCATTTTATTCAAGCTTATCCTGCCGTACAGTTAGAGGTGCACTTTGTAGATTCAGAAGAAGCGCACAAGGCCGTACTAGATGGTGATCTGTCTTTGGCTTTTTTGACCTTGCCGCCCGTTTATGACAAACGCCTCACTTACCATACGCTTTGGTCAGATCCACTATATTTTATGACAGGCACCCTCTCCTCACTTGCCAATAAGACCAATGTCACTTTGGAGCAACTAGCGCGTTATCCTGCTATTTTGCCCTCAGCCAATACTTTTACCAGTCAAATCACGTTGGCAGAATTTGCTAAGCATAATCTTAAGCCTTATGCGACGATGAGCACCAATCCATTAGAATCTATTCGTATGCTGGTATCCGTAGGCCTTGGCTGGTCGGTCTTGCCACAGACGCTGATCAGCCAAGATTTAGAACGTATCAATATGGCTGATAATATTGAGCTGCAACGTTATTTAGGCGTGGTGATTAACCCTAAATTGACACGTTCTAGTAGCGTGAGCGCCTTATTAGATTTACTAGCGCCTATTGATTAAGTCATTTAAGAAATGTGTTATTTTACTAACAAATCATAAAACGGTACTGATCATGATTGCAGTATCGTTTTGTCGTTTTAGGCCATATACAACTAATGAGTTTAGCGTACTTACAATTTATTTGTGACAATGCCCATCGTCATTTGTTATTGTAACAAGCAGTTACGCTAATAACTTGGTGGTAACGTCAGCGCGATAAACGTAGTTAAAAATAACGCAGTTAAGAATAAAAGTATAAACCATACAAATATTTTAGATAAACCCATAATGGTATTTTAGCTAAATGTTTGCTTATTTTTATTATAAAATATTGTTTGCCATTGTCTGACTCGTTAGATAACTCAGCAATGAGCTTCAATGCATATTATAGTAAAAATAGTAGTTGCCACTTTGGTTCTATCATTATCTATTTATTAGAAACCCGTTCTAACAAATAGGTGATGTAGCTGCAACTAGCTAGTGGATAAATAGCAAAAATATAAAGCCATTACTTGAATAGAATGGCTTTTTTGTTTTTTTGACACTGAAACTTTATCGACAAATAATTTTATTATAAAGTAAGTTTTACTTATAGACATAACTAAAGCCAATAGTTTTTGGCTAAGGATAACGATATGAACGGAGTTTCTAGTGGTGTGTTAATTTCACTTGCCGCTTACTTTTTAGTGATGATAGGTATCGGTATATACGCCTATTTTAAGCAAGCCAACGACACTGAGGGCTACATGCTCGGTGGGCGTAACCTAAGTCCTGCGGTCACCGCTTTATCAGCAGGCGCCTCAGATATGTCAGGCTGGCTATTACTCGGTTTGCCAGGCTATATGTATGGTTCTGGTGTGGTTAGTATTTGGATTGCGCTAGGCTTGACCTTAGGCGCACTTCTGAACTATATCATTGTAGCGCCGCGCTTGCGTGTCTACACTGAAGTAGCTGACAATGCCATTACCCTCCCCGATTATTTTGCTAATCGATTCGAAGACAAATCACACATGCTGCGTGTTATCTCAGCGATTGTCATTATTTTGTTCTTTACCGTATACACCGCTGCAAGCTTAGTGGGCGGTGGTAAATTGTTCGAAAGCTCATTGAATCTCTCATACAGCACAGGCCTATGGGTCACTGCTGGCGTCGTTGTAGCTTATACTTTGTTCGGTGGTTTCTTAGCGGTATCGATGACCGATTTTGTGCAAGGCGTTATCATGCTATTTGCGCTTGTCATCGTACCTATTGTTGCCTTTACTGATTTGGGCGGCGTATCTGAGGTCACAACAGCGGTCAGAAATATCGATCCTGCTCTACTAAATGTCTTTAGCGGTATGACCTTTTTGGGTATTGCATCACTCATGGCATGGGGTCTAGGTTATTTTGGCCAGCCCCATATTATCGTACGTTTTATGGCGATACGCTCGGTCAAAGATGTGCCGACGGCTCGTAATATCGGTATGAGCTGGATGGTTGTGAGTTTAATAGGCTCGCTCATGACAGGTTTTGCAGGTCGCGCTTATGTACAAAGAACCTCAATGACTTTGGACGATCCTGAGACGATCTTTTTAGTATTCACCCAGTTCTTGTTCACACCCCTTGTATCAGGGTTCTTATTGGCTGCTATCTTAGCCGCTATTATGAGTACTATCTCATCACAGCTACTAGTAGTATCAAGCTCACTGACCAAAGATGTGTACAAGCTATTTTTTGATAAAGATGCGCCAGAAGCGCGGCAGGTACTCGTAGGTCGTATCTCAGTTGTCGTCGTCGCTGTGGTATCGATAATACTCGCCTCTGACCCAGACAGCTCAGTACTAGAACTCGTCTCTCATGCTTGGGCAGGCTTCGGTGCTGCATTTGGACCGTTAGTTATCTTTAGTCTAACATGGCGTGGTATGAACCGTAATGGCGCAGTCGCTGGTATGGTCGTTGGTGCTTTAACCGTTATCCTTTGGGTCTATGGTCCATTTGAGGCGAACGGCATGGCACTAAACGATTGGCTATACGCTATTATTCCAGGCTTTATCTTGAGCACTATCGCCATCTTTGTAGTCAGTAAAATGACAGGTGGACCTAAGTCTACGGTTTCAGCCAAATTCAAAGAGATGGAGCTAAACTTGCATAAGTAAGTAAAGCGCTAGCTGAATTTCTATTTCTATTTCTATTTTTATTTCTATAATTACTAACCTCGTTACTGTTCTAGTAGCGAGGTTTTTTACTGCCTGTATTTGTTTGATACTAAATAATAGCTACCTTGTACTCTTTAAACATAAGACAGTTTGCTTGGACTATTGTCTTGTTCACTCAGCACTATCTACCCTAAACGTTTAACATCAGCATTTCACGTTATAAACGTAAACGTTACCTGCCTGCTCCTAGATCTCTAGTTTCTATACAAGCTGTTTGATAGACCTCTAATACTGTAAAAGCAGATTAGAGATGCATCTAACGCTCATGATTGATCTAAAAATCTCTTTAGTCCCTTAAATTAAAATATAAACACCCATAAAAAAACGACCCATTAAGGATCGTTTTTCTCAAAAAGTCAGTTTCTAATAACTAAATTAGAAGCCCTGCTTTGCTTGGTAAGATAGTTTTGCACCTAAGATAAAGCCATCATTGTCTTCGGCATCGACAACAACTTTTCCTGTTGGTAGTTGGCCTTTTGCATCACCGAACCATAGATATTTACCACCCGCTGATACGGCCCAGTTCTCGGTAACGTTGTACTTAGCACCAAGACCAACACTGTAGTAGCCATCAACAGGACCTAGTGACGTCGTTGGATCGCCAGCGCCGCTATCCCAACCTATTGTTCCGCTAACTGCTAAAGCAGGTGCTAAGCGCTTAGCCAAACCTAGCTCTACTTGCCATTGATCATCTTCATATTCAACTAAGTCTAAGCCATCTGGACCAAAGCTACGCTTACTGACTTCATTATACAAAGGTGGCGTAATTGTAAAGTCACTCCATGGTACCCAGCGTACTTTTGCTGTAGCTAGAGTCGTTGGGTTGATACCTGTTTGGAAATCAAAGTTCACTGACTCAGGAGTAGTGACTTCATAGCTATTCGTTTGAGTAGCTGCTGCTGGATTTCCTAATAAAGTACCTTGTAGAGGGTAAGTTTCAGTAATATCTATGTCATGATCAATTTCAGAGCGATAAGTTAAAGCAGCTTTAAGAGCGATTTCAGGCTTGCTATATGAAAAACCTGCTAAATAACCATAATCCATTTCCGGATTATTATTAGAGGTATAGCCAGTAGCAGGACCATAAGCGAGTCCACGTAGTTTTACATTCGCTTCAATACGCTGTGCGACTGGACCACCGTATATTTGAAACTCTTTGTTCGCACCAAACTTAGCACCAAGAATAGCAGTTAAGCTCTGGCTACGTACTTCAACTTTAGTATTTTCACCAGCAGTTTGAAACTCTGCATCCACAATCCCAATTGCTGGAATTAATGGCGATAATGCTGCTAATTGTGCTTCTTGTGCAGGTGTTAATACGCCAGCAGCTGCACCTGCTCGAAGATTATTTACTGCACTCTGTGCTTGTTCGAAAGTATTAAGACCGAAAGGTGAGTTTGGACCGACAGCCCCACCAGAAAGCGCAGTAAGAGTAGCATCACGATTATCCCCATCACGAGCCACAAAATTACCTTGCGTATACTCAGCAGATGCCCCAAATGGCTCATCATAGATCAGACCTATGCTAAATGTATCATTGATATCCGCTTTTACCCCATAACGGAAAAAATCATAGTCTTCAGCGATATCGCCAGTACTATTACCTTCGACATAATCATTACTATTGGGATCTCCATTCGCACTGTCTTTACCACTAACATCAGCGTCAATATAGGTATAAACAGCTTCTGCGTAGACGCCATCTTGGAAAAAGGCAGTGACATCTTGACCTGAACGATCAAGGCCAGCAGCACTAGCGGCGCTAGCGACTGAAAAAGCAGCGATAGCTACTGTGAGGGTTTTTAAGTGAAAGGTGGCGCGCATTGTATTTCTCCAAACATCCCAGTTGTTTAATCGTTAACATAAGTAAGTGTTACTAAATATGTAGACGATGTCCTAAATTGAATAGTAATGGCTTTTTGACACTAAAACAACATTTAAAGTACTTTATTTCTCCATTATGACTGAACAGTACATGATATATACTGGTTTCTAAATAAAACAGTTCTGTGTTGATAGTTTAAATGACTTATATATATGCGATAGAATATATTAGTCTAACTTTTTGCCTAGTCCGCTTCGCCCAAATTAAAAAAACGACCCTGAGAGGATCGCTTTTTTGTTGATTTACCATTTTTATTTTAACTTACTCTTTAACAGAGTGACTATTTAGCCTGATAAGAGATTTTGGCACCTAAGATAAAGCCATCATTGTCCTCAAAGTCACTAACGATTTGTCCGTTCGGTATTTGACCTTCAGCATCACCGAACCATAGGTACTTGCCGCCTGCTGATACCGCCCAGTTTTCAGTCACGTTGTATTTAGCACCAAGGCCTACACTATAGTAGCCTTCGATAGGGCCTAGTGAGGTGACAGGATTGCCTGCACCGCTATCCCAGCCGATGTTGCCGCTAACCGCTAACGCTTTCGATAAACGTTTGGCAAGTCCTAACTCTACGACCCACTGATCGTCATCATAGCTGACTAGCGCTAAACCATCATCATCCTGCGTCGCAACCTTGCTGACGTCGTTATAGAGTGACGGTACGATAGCGAAATCACCCCAAGGTACCCAGCGTACTCTTGCGGTCGCGAGTGTCGTCGGGTTGATGCCGGTTTGAAAATCAAAGTTGACGGATTCAGGCGTGGTGATTTCAATTTTATCGTTTCTGGTAGTTGGTATTGCCCTACCTGCTCTAGCGCCAGCTGCAGTCGCAATTGGAAAGATCTCGGACGCATCTGCTTCATGTTCAATCTCTGAGCGATAAGTCAAAGCGGCCTTTAAAGCAATTTCAGGTTTGCTGTAAGAGAGGCCTGCTATCCAGCCATAATCTTGATCGTTAGCAATGTGAGCGGTATAACCTGAAGCGGAGCTGTAAGCCGTACCGCGCAGTTTCACATCTGCTTTGACTTGTTGAATAACGGGACCACCATAAACTTGAAACTCTTTATTAGCACCAAACTTTGCACCGAGTATACCCGTTAGGTTCTCGCTACGAACTTCTACTTGCGTAGCCTCACCTGCGGTATCAGCAAGGTTTCTAGCGGCTTGTAATCCAATGAGATCTCCTTGCGCTTGCTGCAATTGTTCAGGAGTTAGACCACCAGGATTACCTGGCGCCAATGCACCTTGTAAGTTTGTTATGCTCTGATCAACGATAGCTTCGGTCAAATTGGGATTTTGTAAGAATCCTTGGACAATAGCATCAGCACTATCATTAGCTATAAAATTATTCTCGCCCACGTAGTCTGCTGCCGCGCCAAAAGGCTCGTCATATAGAACACCGATACTAAACGTGTCATTAATGTCTGTTTTTACGCCATAACGAAAAAAGTCATAATCCTCAGCGATGTCATCTATTTTATTACCTGATGAGTCTTTACCCGTTACATCTGCATCTATGTAAGTATATACCGCTTCAGCATAAACGCCGTCTTGAAAGAAAGCCGTCACATCTTGACCTGAGCGATCAAGACCAGCGGTATGGCCTAGGCTAGTAGCAGACAGCGCTGCTATAGCTAATGTTAGAGTTTTGAGGTTAAAGATAACGCGCATAGTATTTCTCCGAACATCCAAAAGATTAGCCATACCATAGTGAGCAGGCAGTTATAGAGCCGACAGATACTAATCGCTTTTGAGCACTAAGACAACCAAAAAGATACACTATTGCCCGATTATGACTATTTGGTCACCAGTTAGTAATGAGGCGGTTTGTCCGCCATAATGTCAAATGGTGCAATGCCCTCATCAGCGCTTTGGTTTTGTAGCTGCTTATTTATGAGTTGCAATTGGCGCTGTAGCGTTTGGATATGCTGATCTTGCCGCGTCACCACGACGTCTAATTGCTCCATTGTCCGCTCTAGATGCGCCATACTCATCTGCAAGTCTATCATCTGATCTTGCGTATCGGAGGTGCTCCCTTTATCCCCATTTTGCAAATCATTGTTCTGTTTGTCATCATTGTATTTATTGAATGTTGATGTGCTCATTGTGTTCTCACTGTTTGTGATTGTGATCTGTATCTTAGTAAACGTGTTTTGGTTATCAGTAATTTGTATAGTCGTCTATACCAGATGACGCTCTAAATATCAGGATAAAAGTTGCGGGTGGCACAAAACTACTCGGGTGACATGTTATACTGCTGGCAACGAGGTACCACCTTTTTATTACTATTCACCAGTGTATTCTCTCATCATCACTCACACTACTATATATAAGCTTAAGACAATCTATGGCACTGATACATCTAAAAAACATCCATCTCGCCTTTGGCGTAGCGCCCGTTCTCGACGGTATTGATTTTAGCATTAATGAAGGCGAGCGCGTTTGCTTGATTGGTCGTAATGGCGAAGGCAAGTCTACCCTATTTAAACTCATTAACGGCTCTTTGCAACCTGATAGTGGCGAAGTCATTATCAGTGGTAGTGCAAGCGTTGCTATGCTCGAGCAAGACGTGCCTGAAACCAGCGGTAAGATACTAGATATCGTCATGGGCGGTAGCCGCCGCACCGCTGATCTACTCATCAGCTACAATCAGCAAACCGACCTGTGCGCTGATGGTGATATGGATGCCTGCGAGCGCATGGCAACGCTACAACACGATATCGATGCGGTACACGGTTGGGATTTAGAGCGCGAAGCTCGCCGCCTTATTACTACTATGGGGCTTGATCCTGAAGATGATCTGTCTTCCTTGTCTGGTGGTCGTAAGCGCCGCGTATTATTAGCGCGAGCCTTGGTGACCAAACCTGACATGCTACTTCTCGATGAGCCAACCAACCATTTGGATGTTGATAGTATTGAGTGGCTTGAGCGTTTTTTGCTTGATTGGCAGGGTTTGACTCTCCTATTTGTCACCCATGATAGAGCCTTTGTCGATAAATTAGCCACGCGCATCGTTGAGCTTGACCGAGGTCAATTGACCAGTTATGACGTGACACAAGGCGCAAAAGGCTATGCGCGCTATCAAGAGCTTAAAGAGCAGCAGCTGCTTGCAGAAGAGAAGAACAACGCTAATTTCGATAAAAAACTAGCGCAAGAAGAGGTTTGGATTCGCCAAGGCATCAAGGCGCGGCGTACCCGCAATGAGGGCCGTGTCCGTGAACTAAAAGCCTTGCGCGAGGAGCGTAGCGAGCGCCGTGAGAAAGTCGGTAACGTCAATATCACGATGGGTGAAGGCGAGAAAAGCGGTAAGCTGGTCTGCAAAGTCAAAAACCTGCATCTTGAGTACGATGGTAACGTACTGGTCGATAACTTTACGACAACGATTATGCGCGGTGACAAGATCGGTATTATTGGTCCCAATGGTGCGGGTAAAACGACCCTTATCAAAGCTATACTCGACATGTCTGATGATGAAGTGATCAAAACGGGCAGTGTTGAGCTTGGTACTAACTTAGAAATTGCATTTTTCGATCAGCTGCGAGATCAATTAGATCTTGAGGCAACGGTCGCGCAAAACGTCTCAGAGGGTTCAGACTTTATCGAAGTCGGTGGTCGTAAGACGCATATTATGAGTTATTTACAAGATTTCTTGTTCGCACCAGAACGCGCTCGTACTCCAGTAAAAGCTTTATCAGGAGGTGAGCGTAACCGCGTACTTTTAGCCAAACAGCTATTAAAACCTGCCAATATTTTGGTACTTGATGAGCCAACCAACGATTTAGATATGGCGACTCTTGAGCTGTTAGAGGAGTCTGTTAGCAGCTTTAACGGTACTATCTTACTTATCAGCCATGATCGCTCATTTATGGACAATGTGGTGACCTCTACTTGGGTATTTGATCAAGACGATGGCAAAGGGGTGGTCAAAGAATACGTCGGCGGCTATCAAGAGTATCTGGTGCAAAAAAACCGTATGCAGGCTGCAAGTGCTACCAAAACGGTCACGGCGACCAAATCAAGCAACAAAGCCCCTTCGACAGTTACCCCAAAAAAAACAGTCAAAAAGCTAAACTTCAATGAACAGCGTGAACTTGATAACTTGCCTAAGGAGATTGCAGCGCTAGAGGCAGAACAAAAAGATCTGCAAGATAAGCTAGCGGATGGCTCTTGGTTCACCAAGGACTTCAATAGTGCTACTGCGGCCAGCGAGCGTTTGCTGATAATTGAAGATGAGATGATGAACAAGCTTGAGCGCTGGGAGATTTTAGAGGCCCAATAGGCTCAAAACATAGATATAAATGAGGCGCAAACTTATATAATTAGTGTGCTCAAAACTTAAAGTTAATGAACATTGCTCCGTTTTCAAGTATCATTCCCTATAGTAATACGTTTTTGTGAAATAGAGAGTAATTGTTAATCAAAAGTATCTTGATTCTACTGCTAGGTACTGATAACCAGTAGGCTCTAGGTGCTTTTTTTATTTCAATAGCTCAATTAAGCCTACTGAGGTTGTTTTATTTTTAACCGTACAATTTATTTTATGACCAAAATAGCTTAGAATAGTAACAATTAGCAAAACTAGGTATAGCCTAATCTGGCTTGCCTTTTTTACTATAATCCTTTAAGCCATAAACCCAGTGTGGGATAATCCCATGTCATTCACCTGGAGGAAGTATCAATGCGCAACACCGAAGGCGTTAATGTACAACGTCGTAGAGTCCTTATTGCCTCGACTGCCGTGATTGGTGCAGCTGGGGTAGCTGCTGTTGCAACCCCTTTTGTGCGCTCGTGGACGCCAAGTGCTAAAGCTGAAGCTGCAGGCGCTGCTGTGACTCAAGATATCGGCTCTATAGAAGAGGGTCAGATGATCGTCGTCAAATATCGCGGCAAACCTATTTTTGTGGTAAAGCGTACTCCAGACATGGTAGACACTCTAAGCGCTGTAGAACCGCTTTTGGCTGATCCCACTTCTGATGCGTCACTGCAGCCAGAATACACCAAGAATCAGACTCGCTCTTTAGAGCCAGGTTTGCTGGTAGTTGAAGGCGTCTGTACACATTTGGGCTGCGCGCCAAACTACCGCCCTGACGTCGGTGCGGCTGATTTAGGTGGCAATGACTGGTATGGCGGGTTCTTTTGTCCCTGTCATGGCTCTAAGTATGACATAGCAGGTCGCGTCTATAGTGGCGTTCCTGCACCGACTAACCTACCTGTTCCAGATTATAGTTTGGATGGGTCTATCTTGACGGTTGGAGAGGCTTAATATGAGTATGGGTAAAAAGTTAATGCATTGGGTGGACGCGCGTTTTCCAGCGACTGAAACCTACGAATACCATATGTCAAAGTACTACGCACCAAAGAACTTTAACTTTTGGTACTTCTTTGGCGTATTGTCAATGATCGTACTCGTCAACCAGCTGGTTACTGGCATTTGGCTGACAATGATGTACAACCCTAGCGCAGAAGGTGCTTTTGCTTCTGTTGAATATATTATGCGTGATGTCAAAGGCGGCTGGCTCATTCGTTATATGCACTCGACTGGTGCATCAGCATTCTTTGTTGTCGTCTACTTGCATATGTTCAGAGCGCTGTTATATGGCTCATACCAAAAGCCTCGCGAGCTTATTTGGCTTATCGGTATGGGTATTTATCTTGCGCTAATGGCAGAGGGCTTCTTTGGTTATCTATTGCCATGGGGCAACATGTCATTTTGGGGCGCGCAGGTTATCTTGAACTTACCAGCAGCGCTACCTGTCATTGGTGATGGCCTAGCTGAGTGGGTACGCGGTGATTACATTATCTCAGGTATTACTCTCAACCGCTTCTTTGCCTTGCACGTTGTGGCGATTCCACTAGTACTTGTCGGCCTTGTCTTTATGCATCTGGTCGCTTTGCATCACGTGGGTTCTAACAACCCTGATGGTATCGACATCAAAAAGCTAAAAGATAAGAACGGCGTACCCTTAGACGGTATCGAGTTCCATCCGTACTATACTGTGCATGATATGGTCGGTATCGTAGTCTTCTTTATCTTATTCTTTGCAGTGGTCTTCTTCTTCCCTGAGGGCGGTGGTTATTTCCTTGAGCCACCAAACTTTGAGACTGCCAACTCACTGAAGACACCAGCGCATATTGCACCCGTCTGGTATTACACGCCTTTCTACGCAATTTTGCGAGCGGTTCCTGATAAGCTTGGCGGCGTTATTGCTATGGGCGGCGCGATTGCAGTGCTATTTTTGATACCTTGGCTAGATAGATCGCCGGTACGCTCCATGCGTTATAAAGGCATACTATCAAAAATCGCTTTGACTATATTCGCTATCAGCTTTGTAGTACTCGGTTACCTAGGTGCGACGCCTGCAACGCCAACAGCGACGCTAATGTCTCGTATCTTTACCGTATTGTACTTCTTATTCTTCTTATTGATGCCTATTTATACGTCTATTGAGACGTGCAAACAGCCACCTGAACGCGTTACCGGAGGTCACTGATGAACACCTTAACAAAATCCCTAACCGGTTTGGGCTTAGGTGCGACTTTGATGTTGACAGCAGGTACTGCTATGGCAGCAGGCGGCGGCGGATGTGGCAGCTTCGTCAACGCTGAAGGCGTAGAAGAGCATCTGCTATGTAGTGAAGCCCCTATTGATTTTACTAATAAAGGCTCGCTACAAAATGGCGCTAAGATGTTTATGAACTACTGTGCTGGGTGTCACTCAGCGCAGTATGTACGTCACTCTCGTATTGCAAAGGATTTAGAGATACCGCCAGAGCTGGTCGAAAAGTATCTGATGGTGACAACCGATCAGATCGGTGATTTTATTAATCCTGAAATTGATCCTGAAGTCCAAGCCTCTTGGTTTGGTGCAGCGCCACCTGATCTATCGCTGGTTAACAGATTACGCGGTGATGATTGGGTCTATACTTACCTCTTGTCATTTTATGAAGATCCAAGTCGTCCTTGGGGCGCAAATAATTTAGTACTACAAAATGCAGCAATGCCTCACGTATTAAATAACTTGCAAAATGATTTGAGTACCGAAGAGTTTGAATCTGAAGTCGGTGATTTGGTTAACTTTATGGCATGGATGGGCGAGCCTGTTCGTCATGATCGTCAAGTGATTGGCTTCTTTGTTATTTTGTTCTTATTAGTGCTTCTTATTCCAGTATACTTACTCAATAAAGAGTTCTGGAAAGACGTTAAATAGAGCGATATTTAAAATATCAGATGAATTAAAAAGCATTACTTCGGTGGTGCTTTTTTTTGTTTTGACATTTATTCATGAAATCGCAAAACCATAGAGAAAGGTTAAGGTAATACTCGTCACTGTTTACGCATGCTATCTTGATAAATAAGGCGACTTTGTTTACGATGGCAATCTTCACTATTAACATTAGGCTTTCATGATTGATGCGAATGACATTCCAAGTAGTCAGCTGATTTTGTATGCGGACGACGGCTACGATAGTCATGTGGTACGCCTATTACTTGAAGAAAAAAAGCTCGCTTATTACTTATCGCGCCTACATTCTGAGCGGCCTGAGGATTTGACGGAGCTAAACCCTTATCATACTCTGCCAGTGCTACAACAGCGCGAGATTGCTCTGTATGAGATCAACGTTATCTTTGAGTATTTAGAAGAGCGTTATCACGCCAATAAGCTACTGCCCGACACGCCGCAAGAGCGCGCGCAGTTTCGTCAATTGGCATGGCGTATTCAGCACGACTGGCTGGTACTAGGTAAGCGCCTACTTATGCACCCAGACAGTTTTAATAAGGCACAAGCTGGCGTCGCAAAAAAGCAATTAGCAGACTCTCTTATTACTTTATCACCTCTATTCGCCCATAAATCGTATTTTATGGCTGATGAGTTTGGCTGGTGTGATGTGTTACTCGCGCCGCTATTATGGCGACTTGAGGAGATGAATATCGAGCTACCTCGTGCTATTAGTCGTCCTCTACTTGACTACCAAACTCGCGTATTTGAGAGAGATAGCTTTAAAAAGAGCGTGCGCTGATTTAAAATCAAAAAAAATGAACCTTTTACAATTGTTAGTATAGGAAGTTAGAACATGAGTGAAACAACCTCCATTACCCCAACCCGTCCTTATATGGTACGTGCGCTTTATCAATGGATAGAAGATAATGCATTGACGCCATATCTTATGGTAGATGCGACTGCTGAAAATGTTCAAATACCGACAGAGCATGTGCAAGATGGTCGTATTGTCTTAAATATCGCCAGCCGTGCGACAGGCAATATGAGTATGGAAAACGACTATATTCACTTTAGTGCGCGTTTTGGCGGAGTGTCACAGGAGATTTGGGTACCTCTGACAGCAGTCATGGGTATTTATGCCAAAGAGAACTCGCAAGGAATGTTCTTTGATCCTAACGAGTATGATAACTATCAGCCTAAAGACGATGCAGAAGGAGCTGTTAAAAAGAGCCCTAGTGCTGCGCCAAAACCCAAACGCGATAACAAAGCAGGTTTAAAAGTGTTGAAATAGTCTAAGTATAAAATACAAAAAGCTGGTCGTATTGTATACGACCAGCTTTTTGCTGCCTGTTTAAAAGAGCTTTAACCTTAGAACCCTTTCTAATTTTTAGCTTAGGTTCTTGGCAGAGTCACACCGCGTTGACCTTGATATTTACCGCCGCGATCTTTATAGCTGGTCTCGCAAACGTCATCGGCATCGCTCTGAAAAAACAGCATTTGCGCGACCCCTTCACCTGCATAAATACGCGCGGGCAAGTTGGTCGTATTGCTAAATTCTAGAGTGACATGCCCTTCCCACTCAGGCTCTAGTGGCGTGACGTTAACGATGATACCGCAGCGAGCGTAAGTCGATTTACCTAAGCAGATCGTCAAGACATCACGCGGAATACGGAAATACTCCATCGTACGCGCCAAGGCAAACGAGTTGGGCGGAATGATACACTCATCACCTACGATATCGATAAAGCTCTTTTCATCGAAGTTTTTAGGATCGACAACGACAGAATGCACGTTGGTAAAGACTTTGAATTCAGGCGCGCAGCGAACATCATAACCATAGCTTGAGGTGCCGTAGCTAATGAGACGCTCGCCTGCATCATTAAAGCGCACTTGACCTGCTTCGAACGGCTCAATCATGCCATGATTTTGAGCTTGCTCACGAATCCAGCGATCAGACTTGATAGACATTTTTATCCTTAACTATTGAGTACAATATGTAACTTATAAATTTGTAAGAGGTTTTGGTACTGGTGATTATACGGAACTCAGACGCTGATTTATAGATTTTATAACAGATATAAAGGATTGTTTATATCAGTTTTATCCATGCCTTTATTATTTATCTGATTCATCAGCTACTGATTGTCCTTGGTAGCTGATTACTGTACTTACTGCTCTTCTTTTTGCTTGGTTTGATGCAACGTGAATTAATTCTATGATCATCCTAGTTTCAACAGGCGTTAATCCATCCAATAACGCTTCGCTGACATTAATAATAGCAATACCACTGATCCCATAAGAGTGTTTGGGAAATTTAGATAGTAAGTCTACTATTGCTTGTGTAGCAGTAGAGAAGTCTATAAATAGCAGACGGCGGTTGCTAAAGTTAGCATTAACCTGATGGCTTTTGGTACTGCCGTCTTTATAGTAAGCCGTCGCATTCAATTGATTATTTGATAACTCAATCTCATACACGGGCGGACGCAGCATTTTTAATAACTTATGCTGCTTAGGTAGCCTTTTCAGATAGTTATCATAGGTCATTATGCTCACTAAAAATCCCTTTTTATGCTATTGATCATGAGTTACTCTTCTAAAATATCCGCTTGTCATCAACAGGCTTAGCGAACTTATTAATATTGGCTTCGATGTTTTTGGCGATATTTATATAATATGATGCAAACTCATCATCAGCGAGTACGCTAGGCTCACCTTTATCCACTTGTGCGCGAATACCGCTAGCGAGAGGCAACTGACCTAATAACGGTACTTGATACTGCTCAGCGATAATTTCGCCGCCGCCGACTCCAAAAATAGCTTCGGTAGTTCCGCAGTTGCTACAGGTATGCAAAGCCATATTTTCAACCACGCCAAGTACGGGAATATTGGTCTTATTAAACATCTCAATGCCTTTTTGCGCATCTAACAGCGCTACATGCTGCGGAGTAGTCACAATCACCGCTCCTGTCACTGGTATTCGCTGAGCGAGTGTCAGCTGAATATCACCTGTACCTGGCGGCATATCTATCACCAGATAATCAAGCTGCGGCCAGTTGGTTTGGTTGTACAGTTGCATCAATGCGCCAGTAGCTTTGGGACCACGCCAGGCAACAGGCGTATTATCACTATCGAGCAAGCTACCAATAGATAGCATTGCAAGGCCATGCGCCTCAACTGGGACGAACTGCTCGTTCTCTAGTTGCGGTTTGACATCGGCGACGCCTAGCATCGTTGGTATACTAGGGCCATAGATATCAGCGTCCAGCACACCGACACGCCCGCCAAGCTTTTGTAAAGCTAACGCAATATTGACCGTCGTTGTTGATTTGCCAACGCCGCCCTTGCCAGAGGCGACGACGATGATATGACGAATGCGAGGATGCGCAGTTAGGGAGGCTTGCGTTGGCGCAGCCTTGGTAATCGGTGGTTCGGCGTCAGTATCATTAGTACTAGGAGTTGTTTTAGACATGCTATCAGGTTTTGCTGCTGGCTGGCTCTGAGCGTCCATAGCATTGATCGTCTTTGGCATTTGTTTTGGCAACGTTGACCCTGTGCCTTTGGCTGGTGCAGGTAGGCGTACATTCATATGAATGGTCTTGATGCCGTGCGGATGCAGTAGTTGCCCAAGCTCCTGTTGAATGGTTTCAGGGTCACTGTTGACAGGCAAACGCAAATCTAAAGTCAGCTCATCACCATTGCGCTCAAGCCCAGTCACCATAGTAGCGATACTAATAGTGCCGACTTCATAGCCAAGCAATACCTTGTCCACTGCACTATCGCGCTGTGCTTGCTGCTGCGGGGTTTCAGGTTTGTCAGAGGTTATTTTTTTTATAAAGTTGAACATAGCTATTTTTACTTCTTATAAAAAGATGGTTTTTAGGGGCTAGATCATCAATCATTATTGGAGGTTCAGTGTAGCCCAATTGACACTATTAAAAAACCAGCAACTCTTATGAGTCAACAGATTGTTACCTTTTAGTGTGAACGAATGATTTGTTAGTTAATGCTTAAAGCCGACTTTATATCGCCAAAAACTTTGAAGCGATGAATAAGTAAATAAGCACGCCCGAGGCATCACTTATTGAAGTTATCAAAGGCGCACTGGCCGTGGCAGGGTCAAAGCCTAACTTGTTAAGTACAAAAGGCAGACTCATGCCGATCACACTACCAATGATAACTACCGACACCATGCTCAGCGCTAGCACCACCGATACGATAGCGTCACCGCGGATATAGCCGATAATAGCGACAGCGACCGCCATCGTAGCTCCTAGCACAAGTGCAACTAAAGCTTCACGGCCTAGTAGTGAAAACCAATCCTTCATCACCACATCGCCAGTAGCGAGCGCTCGTACCATCAAAGTGGCAGACTGTGAGCCTGCATTACCACCACTATCGACCAATAACGGCAAGAAAAATACTAGTACTAAATTGGCGGCAATAACATCTTCAAAGTTGGCAATACTAAAGCCTGAGAGCAGATTGCCAAATATCAATAAGACCAGCCAAAAGACGCGCTTACGATACAGCACTTTAACGCTCACATCTTTGAGCCTACCGACCATAGTCGTGACGCCAGCTGACTTATGAAAGTCATCAGTCGCTTCATCGCTAGCAACATCCATCGCATCATCATGAGTGACGATACCAACTAAAGCGCCATTATCGTCAGTAATTGGCAGTGCAATGAGATCGTAACGAGCTACGACTTTGGCGACGTCTTCTTGATCGTCAGAGGCGTTAGATGACACCACACTACTCATCATAATATCGTTAATCACTTGCTCAGGGGACGCTAAAATGAGCACTCGTAATGACACCACGCCTAGGAGTTTACGGGCATCATCTATGACATAGGCATGATAAATCGTCTCAGCGTCAGGTGCCTCTAATCTTAGAGCATCTAGCGCTTGCGCCACCGTCATCTTTGGCGCTAAGGTGGCATAATCAGAGGTCATCAAAGCCCCAGCGGTACGCTCCTCGTAGGCCGATAGCCTGCGAATGTCTTCGCGTTTGGCTTGCGCTAATGCGGGCAGCAGGGCATCGCGCTGCTCTTGGTTAAGATGCTTGTACAGGTCAGTGCGCGCGTCCGCTGGCATCTCCCCTATCAAGATTGCCATACTCTCACGCGGGAACTTGTGCGCCATAGCGACCTGTACATCAGGCTCTAGGTACGCAAATATAGTTGAGCGATTGGGCAGGCGCTCCAATAACTGCCAAGCGAGCGTCGTATCCATCAGCGCAAGCACATCAGCGCTATCAATAGGGCGCAAAGCCTGTAGTTGATTCATTGCGGGCGTAAA
>NZ_JBQQFC010000002.1:0-41677 GCF_052258445.1 Psychrobacter sp. T6-1 | reverse complement strand
TCAAATACTCAAATACTCAAATACTCAAATACTCAAATACTCAAATACTCAAATACTCAAATACTCAAATACTCAAAATTATTTTGAGGATCTGTAATAACCTTGTCAAATAAAAATTGTCTGTTATCAAAGTTCCTCTAATATATTCTGTTTAAGTAAGAAAAATATTGATTACGTTTCAGGTGACAGTATTTTAGCCGAATCTTTTATAAACGAATCATTATCGTAACGATGACACAAATACTAGCTTGAGCTTGATTATTAAGGCAGACTTTCCTGCGTATAGCAGAGTTTGTTCTAACTATTCAAACCATTTGCTTCATCTTTAAATGTCTCTACAACCACAGAGAAAATATCGTCCCAAACCTCATCATTTGCCAAAAACGGATAATCTTTCAATAGCTTATTACTTTTAGCACCCTTATTCTGCAGCATGCTACGAATGATTCTATCGGCATAGCTGTTGGGCATCTCAATAATCTCTTTTATCGCCAGTCGTGCATGGTCATGTTGTCTTAGGTACTGTGACTCGTTATGCATCTCTTTTTCAATAACATGCGCAATCAGTCCTGATAAGTACTGAACATGAGGCGTCAGGTCCATAAAGCGCCATGCCGGTTGAATAAGGTGACTGTCTTCAAAATTTAAGTTTGAGCGAATACCATCAGGGTAAGTAATCGCTTGTTTATCAAAGCTGTAATGATCACGGATTTGCTCCATAAGTGGCACGGATACACGGTCTAAAATTTTATCATAGGCATGACGGTCTGAGGGATGCTCAGCGATGGCTTGCGATATAGGTAAGATAATCGGCTCATGAATGATCTGGTCGCGTCTGAGTACATCGTTAATTAGGAAGCGATGTACTCGGCCATTGCCATCCGCTAGCGGATGAATATACACAAAAGCAAAGGAAGCAACCGCACTACGTATCAGTGCCGATTGTCCCTCGGTCTTTTCCATAAATGCCTGTAACCCTTTGAGCTTTTCAGCAATGTCATCAGCAGGTGGCGCAATATAGTGCACAATCTCTTTAAAGCCATTGACCTGAGTATGCGACACAAAAACTGGAGATTGACGGACGCCATACTGCTGGATGACCGTTTTGCTACCAAGTATCTCTTGTTGCAACTCTGCTAGCGACTCAGGATCAAGCGGAATATCGCCCTTGCCGGTACGCCGTGCCATCACATCGGCGAAACGTTCAATACGTTTTAACTCTTTCCCTTCACCTTCTATAGTAAAACTGGCTTTACTCTCTCGTAATGTCATCCATACGGAGGCACGCATCAGTAAGTCTTGCCCAAATTCATCGTTCAGCTTGTCAACCATTGTGGCAATATCGAGTGCAGCGGCTTGCGTAAACAACTCTGTTTTCACCAATTGAGGACAGAAATGACGGGTTCCTGCAAGATTGTCATTGATACGCCAACGAGCATTCTTTATGACATGCGCAGGGCTTGAAGTAACCTGCTTCTTAGCATCTAGAGCATCCACATAGTTACCGCCTAAATTACTCGGTACTGCTAACTGCTGACCCATGAGCCACTCATACAAGAAAGCCATTCTACGGGCATAGCTGCCTGTCGGCTCAGCGTTTACCCATGCTTGTACGTCATCAGCACCTACCTGCTCAAATAGACGAACCAGTAACTCTAAATTCAGTACTTCATGACGCATGTGAAACTGTAAGTGCGCAATGATAGTGTCCAGTGGACGCGCGGTTTCCTGATAAGCGTTATGAATGACGTCACCGTCTTTATAGGTTTGTCTGCGCCCACCGATACTACTGCTGACATATAAAGGGGACACCAGCTCGATGCTGGCATAACGGATAAGCCATGCTGCGCCAATAGGGTCTGAAGTAGGGGTATTCATCATGAGGGGCTCAAGCGATTATAGATAAGCCATTTTGCAGAAAAGCGATTATGAATGCAATATAATGATTATAATGAAGCCTCATTGCATTAAATCGATTTTTATATGACGCTGTGATGTCTTTAGATAAAGATCGAAGGGCGTTTTAAGTGGGCATAATTGAACGAAATTGAATGATGAAAATACACCGTTCTTAACACAGCTACGTAGTAATAGAGTACCTATTTCTGCAAATAAAGCCTTCTTGCCTCGCGTGTAAAGCCTTATATATCAGCTGTTTATGAACAAAAATAAAATAAAATACCTCAGCTATGAGCCTGGCTTTAACACCCGGTAAACAGTAGCTACGCCAACACCAACTGCCTTAGCGATTTCCTCTTTTGTCATATTGCCTTGACTGTCTAATTCTCTAATACGATTGTGTTTCGTTGTATTAGGCTTCTTACCGGAGGGCTTATAGCCACTGTTAGCCAATCCCTGCTTGATACGCTCTCTACGCTTGTCGTTATCAAGCTTTGCCATCGTTGCTAATAAGTCGATCAGCATATGGTTAATCACTGTTAGGATCTCACCTGTCATGCCATTATTAACTGTATGCGTCGTTGGTAGATCAGCCACCACCAATCGCAAGCCTTTGTCTTTGATACGCTGCTTTAGAATTGCAAAATCATCTTGAGATAATCGGCTTAATCTATCCACGCTTTCAACCAGTAGAATATCGCCTTGCTCAGCGTCCTTTAGCAGCTTGGCTAATAATGGTCTATCGAGCTTTGTACCACTGAAATGCTCGACGTACTCAACATGGTTATCATCATAACTTGTACTGAAAGCCACCAAATCAGCCAATGCTCTGGTAGCGTCTTGATCCTTAGTGCTGGCTCTCACATAAATACGAACAGTCATAACCCACCTCTATTATTTAGACTTAATAATTAGTGCTCATTGATAATAACAAGATATTACTATCATTTAATAATATAAAAAAGTCTAATGATAGATAGATTATCATTTAAAGGTTTTATGTTTTGGGTATAGGCTAATGATAGGGCAAAAGCGCGGCGACCAGTCCCATAATTCAAAAGCCTGTTATAGATGGTTCCATATTAACAGTCTATTTTGAGTAGTCTGTTAATATGTTTGAAGGGTAAAATAACTGGTTTCCTTGGGGTATACCCTAGCGAACCAGTCAAATGCTTCTACTGGTTCGGTACCCTAGTGAGGACTTGAATCTTAGGGTGTAGGCTAGTGATAACAATAGCCTACATTATTTATAGCAGGTCAGTGTACATGGCAGTAAAACGCCCCGACTATATCGAAGGTTGATTTACTTGAGTCAGGCATCGCTGCCTGACAGGGTTAAAAGATCATAATAACGTTTTTCAAACTCACTCTTCTTAGGTGATGTGGTTAATAATGGGGTTTTGATCCTACATACCTGAAAAATTTCAATAGTAGCACTAAAACACAAACTCCTATTCAATCCCCTTAACGTCTTCTTAACAGGCTACTTGCTATCGTAAGGAATCATATTCCTTACGATCCTGTTGAGAATCCCGTTTATGTTACCCTCTCAAGCACTTAGCACTATTAGTAATCAAGCTAATACGAAAAAAAGCTTTGCAAGCAAAATTTTTGATCGCAAGATTAATCTTAGCTTTCTGATTATCATTGTCGTGCTTTATTTAATAGCTACTGCCAATATTGGCTTTTTTACGCAAGTGTTAAGTGTTTATCCACTTAGCACAAACATTGGCTTTATAGTGTCTCTCTCAGGCTTATTATTTAGCTTGATGTGGCTAATCGTTCAGTTGCTATGCTATCGACCCATTGCCAAACCAGTGCTGATTGCTTTAGTGCTGATAGCAGCTGTGTGCGGGTATTTTACCGATGCTTACGGCACCATATTTGATACTAATATGCTAATTAATAGCTTACAGACTGATCAAGCAGAAGCGATGGAACTGATGTCGCTAAGCTTTTTTATTCGGCTGCTAATATTAGGTGTTGTACCTGCTGTTATTATTAGCAAATTAAAAATAAAACCTACTTCCTTACGACGCTCGATACTACAAAAGACAGCTACTTTGATAGCGGCTATTGCCTTAGTAGGCGTTTGCTTATTGCCCTTTGGTGATCAATACGCCACCTTTTTTCGTCAGCATAAAATGGTGCGTAGTTATACCAATCCTATTACTCCTATTTATTCAGTCATCAAACTCGGTACTGATTATATTGATGAGCTACGCCGTCCTGATACGATGATACTGCACGCAACTGATGCCAAACGTAACGCTGCTAATGGTAGTACAGCAAAACCAAAACTCATGGTATTTGTCGTTGGTGAAACAGTGCGCGCTGACCATATTAGCTTAAATGGTTATAAGCGCGATACGATGCCACTACTTGCCAAGCAATCTAATATTTATAGCTTCAAAAATGCCACCTCTTGCGGTACTTCTACAGCTTACTCAGTGCCTTGTATGTTCAGTTATGCTAATCGTTCAGACTATAATCCGGATGAAGCAGACTATAATGAAAACGTGCTAGATACGCTCAATAAACAAGGCGTAAACGTTATTTGGCGCGATAATAATTCAAGCTCTAAAGGCGTGGCGGATCGAGTGACTTTTGAAGACTACAAAACGAGCGATATCAATCCAAATTGCGATGATGAATGTCGCGATATCGGTATGCTTGATGGTTTTGATAAGCTTGTAAAAACAGGCGCTTCTGCTAAAGATACACTGATTTTATTACATCAAATGGGCAATCATGGTCCCGCTTACTACAAGCGTTATCCTAAGGCTTTTGAAGAATATAAACCCGTCTGTATGACCAATGAGCTATCCAAGTGCGATGACCAATCAGTTATTAACGGCTATGACAATGCGATTCGTTATACCGATTACTTCTTGAATAACGTGATTGATACGCTAAAAACTTACGAGCCCGATTATGATGTGGTAATGGTATATATTAGCGATCATGGTGAGAGTTTAGGTGAGAATAATATCTACTTGCACGGCCTGCCTTACTCTATAGCACCCGCTGCGCAAAAGCAGGTGCCTGTCATTATTTGGTCGCCTACTAATAATAGTATTGATAAAAACAGCCTTATGCTTGATAAGCCAGTATCACACGATTTTATTACCCCAACTTTACTTCAATTTTTCGGTATTACCACCGACGAGATGCTATCAAAACCTACTTTTTTCCAGTATACCCATTAAATTATTTTTTATCCGCCTCACGCTTTTTATAGAGTAGTAGCCATTATGTATAAAATACTTATTATTGAAGACAATCCCGATATCGTCGCCAACATTTACGCTTTTTTTGAGACTAAAGGCTTTGAGTTAGACAATGCTCATAATGGCATTAGTGGCTTAACGCTAGCTTCAAATAATCGTTATGACGTTATCTTACTAGATGTGATGTTGCCTGGCATGGATGGCACCAAATTGTGCAAGGCGCTTCGAGAGGAATTGCATAATAAAACACCTGTGCTCATGCTGACGGCACGTGATACGATTCTGGATAAAGTCACAGGTTTTGATAGTGGCGCTGATGATTATTTGGTCAAGCCTTTTTCGCTCGTCGAATTAGAATCCCGTATTAAAGCTTTGATTCGTCGGCATCAAGACGATCATTTTCAACATAATATTACCGTTGGCAAACTGTCTTTAAATACCGATGAGCACACGGTTACTCGTGAGGGTAAATCACTCAAGCTCACGCCAACAGGGTTTAAAATACTGAATACCCTGATGAGCGCCGCACCTCGAGTCGTCAATAAGAATGAGCTTGAGGAAAAATTATGGGGTGAAGATATACCTCACAGCGATGCTTTACGTACGCATATGCATAGTGTGCGCGCTCAAGTTGATAAACCGTTTATTGAGCCGATGATCATGACCATAGCGGGCGTTGGCTATCAGATTATCAACCCTGATAAAGTCTAAAATTTCACAATACGATTTACAGATTAGAGTCTATTATAAGCAGTCATATCTATATTTTTTCTTACGCTATCTATTGCCTTACACTAAATAAGCGTCTGCCATGTTCACTATAGACTCAATCGCCAATAAGTTTCGAATCTCCTATTTTGTATTCGCTTTATTGCTTTGCACGGCTTTCGTCAGCATTTTTATGTATGCTGAGATGCGAATTGAACAGGACTTAGTGAAAGGGCGACTTTTACAGCAGCTACAAATCAGTCAAGAAAAATATGGTGAACAGGCTGTTTATACAGCAAATCCGGGTATTAAAATTTATCGTTATGATAGTGCGCCTGAGAATTTAAAAACAATAGCCAACGGAACCGTTCAAGAAATGCGAGTAACCGTAAATAATAAAGCGGGTAAAACTGAAACTAATCTGCATTTTTTTGCTTATCCACAAAATGAGCAAAACTATATTTTGACCTACTTAGAAGGGTCTGAAATGGCGATGGAGAATTATCCTGTTTTAGCAATCTTTGAGAATCTAGAAGATATATTTGCTGATGCACTAAAAATTGCGGTCCTTTTGAGCTTACTAATCGCTGCGCTATTCTCTTATTTATCCTCTAAGCAAATCATCAAGCCTTTATTAGATCTAAAAAAAGCGGTAGAGACCGATAATCAAAATTTAACCGAATTAACCCACCTACCCTCAGAAGTTGGGGTGTTAGCACAAGCGATTGATGAGAAAAATAATAACCTTGAGCAGTATCTAAAGCGTGAGCAATTATTCACAGGCGATGTCAGCCATGAATTGCGTACCCCTTTAACCATAATAATGGGCGCATCCGAGGTATTAGCCTCCCAATTAGCGCACGACAGCTATTTAAGCGAATTTACTAACCGTATCAACACGACTGCAAAGGAGACCACTGAGATTATCAGCGCCTTATTACTACTCTCTCGTGCCCCTGAAAAACTGGATGCCCCGCAAACCTCTATTAATAGTATTGCTATAAATGAGGCGCAGCGCTTAAACTATCTACTCAAATATAAGTCAGTCACTTGTACAATAATCGCTGAACAAGTGTATTTTACAAACGTGCGTCCTGAACTGCTAAAAATGGCGCTAGGTAACCTCATTAAAAATGCCTTTCAATACACAGATGATGGCGAAGTCATCATAACTATCGATAGTGACAAAATAGTCGTTACTGATACGGGTCTTGGTATTCCTGAGAGTATGATGCCGCTGCTGTATGAGCGCTTTGAGCGTTTAGAGCATAGCAATACGGATGGCAATTCGAGCACAGATAAGGCATTTAGTAATAAGGTTGAAGGGTCGGGCTTAGGACTTAGTATCGTGCAGCGTATTATGACGCATATGGATTGGGAATTAACCCATCAAGCCAATAAAACTGGGGGCAGCAGCTTTAGTATTTATTATCGTTAAGGCTATCGAACGATAAGCCCAATTATATAGCTTTAGTCAAAGCAGTAGCCGACACCTCAATAGCACAGGTGTTAGTTACTGCTTTTTGGTTTGTCCAGTATTTAGGTATTAAGCTTAGTAAAGACGCTATATCAAAAGTCTAAAACCCGCAATTGCCCTACTTAAGCAACGGTATAAATTTAATTTCAGGGTTTTATCTTAACGCTTTCTTAACGATACCAATCTTATAATGATACCTAAGTGCTAACCAGTGCCCTCCTACACTGGGATCATTACAACAAGAATTATATCGGTGATTGCACTTTTTATTTTATTCCCAAAGCTTGCCATACCCTCTAACTTTAATGACTATTAAGCAATCAACATGAGTACTCGCAAACCTACTATTCTCGATAATGAAGCCGCAGATTTTGATTATAAACTTAAAGAAACAACTGGCTCTCTACTGGTAGCTGATAGCTTTGCGAGTGAAGTTAAAGGTAAAAAGGGGCTGTCTCGTATTTTAAAAGCGACGGGCTACTCGATAGATGGTTTTAAAGCGGCTTATAAATATGAAGCGGCCTTTAGGCAAGTTATTTGGCTTAACTTTTTACTACTTATCGTTTTAATATTTATGCCTTTTGCTATCTATATAAAAATGCTGCTGTTAATAGTTTCGTTTCTATCGCTTATCGTCGAGCTATTCAATACAGGTATCGAAGCCTGCGTTGACCATACTTCTACAGAACAACATCCGCTCGCTAAAATAGCTAAAGATGTCGGTTCTGCTGCCCAGTTTTTGGCGTTATTGCTATTGTTTGTTTTATGGCTGATGGCATTATTTAACGTCTTATAGCGAATAGCACTTGAGGTTTTGCAAATTAATATATTGAAAGGTATTTCAATGGCATTGGAAAATAACTCATCTGATTGGATGTGGCTTAAGCTGCTTTGCTTAACGATCATTACAGCGTTAATCTTTGAACATAGCCAGTTTGATATTCACATCAGCGAGCTTTTTTATACTAATGGGCAATGGCTTATACAAAAGGGCGCACAGCCTTATGCTTTCATCTTTTATGATGCTCCTAAAGCATTATTGATTTTGCTAGCCCTCTACTTAATCACTGTGTTAATTATTAAATACAGACAGCCTTCGAATAATGTTTCTATCATCAAGAATAGAAGTATCAATCAATTTATGGTTCCCTTTTCAGTACGTGAAATAAGCTACCTACTGATTATTCTTATCGTCGTACCTTCTACTGTTGCCCTATTAAAGAGTGTCACTCATGTCAGTTGCCCCAATCATTTAACGCTGTTTGGTGGGGACTTACCTTATCTGAATATTTGGCAAAACATAACCGCTAAAACCGATTCCAAATGCTTCCCAGCCGCCCATGCCAGTGCAGGGTTCTCTTTATATGGCCTGGCTTTTTTACCTAGTCTACACAAATATCGCTATAGGATATTTACAGTAGTGACTGTTTTAGGCTGGACGATGGGGCTGTATAAAATGAGTTTTGGCGATCACTTTTTTAGCCATACGCTGGTATCAATGCTGCTGTCACTGACAACAACTTGTACATTTGCCAGCTTCTTATTCAAAAAAGCAACCATTTATGAAGGCAGAAACATTGAGTCTAATACTTTGATAAGTTGATAACTACATTTATTATTAACACCTATAATCACACGTCATAATACTTAAGCTATGCATAAAATATTAGATGGTTCTATTTAGGGTATACCCTTATTTACTGACCAGTTTTATGAGGCCCCTATAATGCTGCCACCCCAAACAACCGACCAATCAATGATGTTGCGACCATAGCGAGCACACCCCATATCACAACTCTAGACGTAGCAGGAATAACAGGGGCACCGCCCAAGCGCGCTGATATTATGCCAAGTAGCGCTAAGCCTACTATCGTTAAAGTCGCGAGTGACCAAACCAGTGTTTGTGCTGGCAAAAGTAAAATACCAATAATCGGTAATATGGCGCCCGCAATGAATGACAATCCAGAAGCAACTGACGCATGAATCGGCTTAGCTTGACTCAGATCTGTCAAACCAATCTCATCTCGGGCATGCGCCTCTAGTGCATCATGCTCAGTCAAAGCTATGGCAACTTGATGCGCTAAGACATGATCCAGTCCACGTTTCTCATAAATTTTGGTGAGCTCAAATAGCTCGCGCTCAGCATTATGAGTCAGTTCATGCAACTCTTTATCCAGATCCGCTTTTTCGGTATCAGCTTGAGACGATACTGAAATATACTCACCAGCTGCCATCGATAGAGCACCTGCGGTTAACGCGGCCATCCCTGTCAATAGCAGTGTTTGACTATTTGCACTTGCTGCAGCGACACCGACTAATAGACTCGCGGTTGAAATCAGTCCATCATTGGCACCAAGTACTGCTGCCCTAAGCCAATGATTGCGATTGCTTAGATGAGCTTCGTCGTGAATAGAATGATGCATAGCATAGATACCCTCAAACGATTTAGACATAAATTAGAATATGTCAGTGTAGCCTATAATGACACACCAATTTCCACATAGTTACCTTGCTTGCTTTAAAGCGATTATTCGATAGGTTATTAGTAAAAAGACTATTGTTTGACTGCCGGCATAAAATAATAACAAAGGCAGCGCGCGACTGTCTGAGCCCACCATAAACACATGAATACTGATGAACATATACGCCATAAAGGTCAAAAAGTGTAGCCAGCGCCATGCTGATTGACCAATATACTGCTTAATATAAAAACTAAACGCACAGATAAATAAGAACCAAAACCCCAACTGCCCCAAGGCCACGCCCACACGCTCAGTCTGAAAACCAAAAGGCATTAGCACCTGCCATAAGTTCAGATTTAAGAAATTATCTGCTAATAAGATACCAGCATGAAACGCGGCAAAGCCTACGGCAATCAGGCTTAGATACTGATGTAAGACAAATACCCGCGCTGCATTAAAGCGCTTGCCTAAACGAGTGCTTAACAACAAGCCAAAAATGACTGCCAACCAAAATAACGTATAAGCGATAACACCGCTTGCCCGTGATAAATACCAAAAGTGTTTATCTGTGCTGGTCAGTAGCTGAGATACCGTCTCTCCCCAAGTTAACGACGCATAACCACCAACTCCGATAGCAATGCTTAACGTTAAGCCAACCCATAGAGCCTGAGTGAGAACATTAGTATTGGAAGCAGTATGACTGCTGGTAGGATGGTCTGTATGCATGACTATGCTCCTATGAATGGCTTTACTTAATGTATTGATATCTAGCGCATGTCGCGTGATAAATTAACTAGCAAGCAGGTTTGGACGCATGGCAGAAGTCACCATCACTTTGTTATCCCTATCTATTAACAACGCCGCAATATGGTGTTTGTTGAGCCACGCCACGGCTGCTTTAACACCAAGAAGCACGCAGTATTTGGCGTATACCTCCGCCGTCATCGCATCTTTCGCCAGTACCGTTGCAGTTAGGACGTCACTTGTTACTGGACGCAAGTCATGCGGATGGATCAAATGATGTTGCCAGCGGCCGTCGTGCAACCAGCGACGATAATCTTGCCCAGATGTGGCGACAGCCCCAGAGCTGAGCTTGAGGATCGCCACATCTTCATCATTGTGAACGTGCTCACTATTGGCAAAATACGGCTTGGCAACAGCCACTCCCCAAGACACCGGTTTATCTGTTGGGTTTTTTGGAACACCAATCGCGATATCCCCACCCATATCGACTAAGCAGGGAATATGCCAGTCATGAACTCGGCTAATATTTTCCGCCAACTGCATGGCGCACCACCCTTTGACATATCCATTCAAATCCAGTGCCATGCCAGCTGGCAGATATACTTGATGTTGTCTGTCAGCTAACTGGCGAAGCTGAATACCTTCTATCTGCTGATTGGCATGGTTAGCACTTGTCGTGTCTTGCACGTTTGTAGGGGTGCTTACGCTAGTAACAGGTAATGATGGCACAGACATTTTGGGCAAGGTCTCAAATGAATGCTTATAGCCTGCGTCCCATAGAGGGTGCAATAACGTTGGTGTTACTAAGCCTTGAGTCTTTGAGACAAAGTGAATGGCACGCTGCAACACCTCAAATAATTCTGAACTCACCTCAGACCATTGGTCGCCACGGTTATTCAGTCTCATAAGCTCACTGCTGTCATCAAAACGACTGAAGATATGTTCCCAGTCAGCTAAGCGCTGCTGAATATCGTTTGTCAAAAAAGCGACTTGTTGGTCTATTCTCATTTGTGAAGGTTGCGCGCTCAGTCTTGTGGTATTTAAGCTAATTTGAATGTGACAACCCATGGCAAACAGTTTAATCGTTGCCAGTTGCGGTGTTGTTTGATTGGACATATTTGTGTGCATTCAAAGCCCTCCCTTGACTAAACATTCAAACTAAATAATCTGTGGTTTTTCTTATTTATTGAGAAGATCGCGTACGAGCGACAACCCTTATTACCTCAACAGGTGCGACTGCATTGACCTGTCGCAATTGATTGATATCAGCGATGGGCGTTGGCGTGACTGCCCTTTCATCAGACTCAGCAACAGCAGTGCTTATAATGGCAGTGCTCACAGGGGCAGTTTTTTGTTCTTGATTGAGTAGTACCAGCCATCCTGCCATAGTACCTGCAATCGAGACCATCATAATGCTGCTTTTAAGAGCGGCAAAAGGATCTGCTTTTTTAGCCGTTTTTTTGACGGCTGGTGTCGAATGTGATTTGGTATTAGTCATCGTATTCCTCCTCATCATGTTGCTGATAGCTCATGGCGATTAGGCGATCATTCTCTTTATAGTATTTTTTATCGTGTGCTTTGCGATGTTTATCCTCTTTACGTTTATCATCATCGTGGTGCTTATCTTCATAATCGTCATCGTCAAATCTCTCAGCACGATAGTCATTGGTCGCAACCGGATTCAGTACAGTGCCGACACTGGCATCAATATAAGTAGCGCCGCTGTCTAATAGCACCTCATAAGCGACGGTGCCGTTATAATTGACGAGCTCGGGTGAAGCCTGCAATACTGAATTGGGCGCGTCTTGCTGCGCAAGCGCAGTTGCTTGCGTGGCTGTGAGTGCCGCCAGAGGTGATGGATTGGCAAATGGGGATTGCGTGAGAGGGTTTGCCACGGCTTTAAAGGACGATAAATCAGAGGATATAGAGGTAATGTCAGTATTTTGACTCATGGCATTCGCAGCTGATAGTGCGTCATCAGCGCTGGGCGACTGGACAGATAAGGCGATAACGCCACCAAAAAACACTAATGAGGTTGCACCAACAGTCAATAATAAGGGTTTTAATAGAGGTAGGCTCATAAGATTGTACTCCGTCTATATTATTAGGGAATACAACTAGCATACGGGGTAAATATTAACTCAACCTTAAGCCCACGCCGATTAATTTTTATCGTTTTATCAGATGCTTGATATCGCTTTTTTATGTCTTATCGTGACGATAAAGCCAGTTTCTGGTTGAGAGCGGTTAGCAAACTCTAACGTCAGACCGTGCAGCTCTGCTATTCGATTGGCAATGGATAGCCCAAGACCGCTACCTAATTGGCTTTGACCTGCTGGGCGATAAAAGCGCTCGCTTAAGCGCGTCAGTTGTTCTGGCTCGACGCCACTGCCATTATCGACCACTCTAATAGCATTGGTGTCGAGCTGAAGTTCAATCAAAGCGCCCTCGGGACAATAGCGAATGGCATTGTCCAACAGGTTACGGATGAGCAGTTTGAATAAAATTGGATTGATAAGGATGGGTAGAATATCAGCAGGATTGTCACAGTTCACAGTGCGTTTTAATTGCATGTGCTTTTCACGAGCCAGCCGATTGACATCACTGAGTACAATATCCGTTAGCATCAACCAATCCGGACTTTCTAATTGCTCAGGAGGTAATTGTTGTTGCGGTTCTATTTTGGCTAAAATCAGCAGTTGATCGACCAAATGAGTGGCCCGCTCAATGCCATTGCTAATGTTTTGGGCATGATAGAACAGCTGATTATCGTCTTCTACGCCAGATAACTGCAATATCTGCTGCTGTAACAAATCAGCTTGTAGCTTTAACGCCGCAAGCGGGCTTCTAAGCTCATGTGAGGCATCGGCGGTAAAGCGCTGCTCACGTGCTAGGGTATCCGCGACTTTTACAAACAAGACATTTAAGGCGCTCACTAACGGTTGGATCTCTTTGGGCACGTCCGCTGTGATGGGGCTATCATCTTGCGGTTGACGCTGTTCAAGCGCACTACTAATCTGAGTTAACGGCATAAACCCCCGCCGGATCAGCCACACCACCAAACCCATAAATGCAAATAGCCCAATCAACATCGGCAGCACTTGCACGGACATGGCATCAGTAATCATCTCTCGGCGAGATTTGAGGTTCTGTCCGACGGCAATGACCCGACCTTCATAGTCATGATCATCATGGACGTAAAATAAACGCCAGCGCTTACTAAAAGGGTTGAGGCGCTGATAGGCAGAATCATGCTCTTCTAAAAACCCATGCTGGTCTGGCAAAAAAGCAAATGATTGACCATTTTCATCAGCCATTAATAGACGGCCTTTTTTATCCCAAATGGCAAAGCCCATATAGTCATCCTCAGCCTCACCAAGATCACCTGATAGCTGCTTACTTTTTAACGCATAGATTTTGGGCGTGTGCTTTTTGTTATCATCCCTTTGCCTATGATGGTCTTTATCGTCCTCTTCTTTGGGGGCGACCCCTATTAAATAACGGGCAACTTGAGTGATTTGGGTGTCATTCATCTCATTGATTTCGTGCCAAAGCTTCCACGCAATAAAGCTTGAGGTAAGCACCCACAGCAAAGGTAAACCAATCAGTAGCGATGTTAATAGCCGTTGCTGAATACTTTTCATAGGCTCACCAAGTAGCAGACAAAGTGGAGGCACCAAAAACAGACCGTTGAATGCCTAACGGTGGTTAATGGTGGTTATGGACTGGATTGAGATAGTAGCCAATACCGCGTTTGGTCAAGATAAAATCATTGCCCAGTTTTTTACGTAAATGATGAATGTGTACTTCAATGGCATTGCTTTCGATATCTTGTTGCCACCCATATAGCTTGTCTTCTAAGCTTGCGCGGCTGTGGATTTGCTTAGGGTGGGTCAGCATTTGCTCTAAGATTGCCACTTCTTTGATGGTTAATTCTACCATTTTGCCTTGATAAGAGACTTGCTGATTCTGAGGCTGATAGGCCACTTCGCCATAACGGACTTCAGGTTGACACCGACCTTGGCTGCGTCTCATCAATGCTTGTAGACGGGCAATCACCTCATCTAATGCAAATGGCTTCACCAAATAATCATCAGCGCCGGCATTGAGTCCTGCCACACGATTGGCAATCGCATCGCGAGCGGTGATAATCAATACTGGCGTATCTATGTGTTTTTCCCGCCAGTTTTTTAGGACGGTCATGCCATCACCTTTTGGCAAGGTCAAATCCAGCAGTACCGCATCAAACATGCCATCTTGCAGCGCCATCTCACCTTGCTTGGCATCACCAAACCAATCCACCATCATGCCATGACTTTTTAAGCCAAGGACAATTCCATCAGCGATGGTGCTGTCGTCTTCTATCAATAATATGCGTGCCATAAGTGCTCCATCGCTTGACTTATTTCATAGTAGTCGGCTTGTCTGTCACCGTTTTTTTGCCCGTTATCATTGATTTAATGAGGTTTTGGCGTTGCCAGTAACTCATGGCAATCGCTGCGATGATATGTAGAGGAACCAGTAGATATAAGCTGTTTGCTAATAACTCATGAATCTCTTCAAGCACCTCTTTATCACCAAACAGCCCTGCTTCCATCAGATAACCGGTTAGTCCTAACCCTATAGTCACAGCCCATAACGATAACATCATCAGTGCGGCCAAGGGGTTATGACCAAGATTCTGCTCATCAACGCGTCGAACGCTTAAATCTGATACATGCCGTTTGAGTCGTTTTGGTGTGGGGAAAAAGCCAGTAAAGCGTGCATAGCGCGTGCCAACCAGACCCCAAAGTAAACGTATGACCACCAGTCCCAAAACGGTATAGCCGACATACTCATGCCACTCACCACCATCTTCGGTAAAAAACAGATTAGCAATAATACCAGCTGCGACTGTCCAATGAGTCACTCTTACTAATAGGTCCCAAACTTTTACTTGCCTCGCTTTAGGCATGTTCGGTACATGTGCAGAAGAGTCGTCCCAATTAATGATGTCTTTTTGGCTCATGGTTGTCACTCCTTAATCATTTGTTTGTTTATTGACAACACCCGCTGCTAAACACTGAAAATCAGCAAGATATCGTAAGCAGACGAGATATCACATCATCTGCCTTATCGCTATTACAACAAACAAATCTTAAGGTGAGCTTAGGACGTTAAAACAGGTAAATCATTGTGCAGCGAACCGGTAGCCTACGTCGTGCCATATACACCACTTAAGAATTATTTAAGAATCAGGCTGTATTATTAGCCATACTTCTCAATAAATACCTACTTGTTAAATCAAGCTTTCTTAACGGCAATAAAATAATTTTTCGGGAGATTCTTATGGCTTTAAAGTCATGGCAAGTGATCGGTAGTGTCGTACTGATCACTTCAATCACTGTACTCATGCAAATTTCCTCTGAAACGTGGATCACATCAGCAACAGTCAGTTTGATAATGGGTGCTTCGGCTTTAGCGTGCATGGCAAGCTCATGCATACTCGCTAGCCGTTGGCACGGTATTGAAAGGCTCTTTGGCGGTCTGGACAGGGTTTATGAAGCGCATAAGTGGATTGCTATATGGGCACTTATTTTCGCTGTCTATCATTTTGTCTTCAAAGCCAAGCTAGACGCTTGGGATCTTGCGCCCATTTTGGAGTTGTCCAAATATTGGACGCGTTTGATGCGTCAACTCAGCCTTGTCGCGTTAGGTCTGATTATACTACTGGCGCTGAATCGCAAAATCCCGTATGGCAACTGGCGTTGGTTGCATAAGTTCTCAGGCCCACTTTTTTTAATCGTTATACTACATTGGCTGAGCTTTGAGTCTCCCATCACACTGACTAGTCCAGCAGGTATTTGGTTAGCACTACTTTGTTCTGTAGGCGTGATTGCAGCATTGTACAAGATGATATTGTACCCATTCATTGCCAAAGCCGGAGAGTATAAGTTAGTCGCTATATCCCAGGGCAAAGCGGCGGTACACTTGGAGTTTGAGCCAGTCCGTAAAGGGTTTCAATTTAAGGCTGGTCAATTTGCCTTTATCTCTCTTAAAGAACCAGGTTTGCACGAGCCGCATCCTTTTACCATAGCTAACGCACCTTCTGATACTGGACACATCCATTTTGTGATTCGAGCATTGGGTGATTATACAAAAAAGCTAAATGAACAAGCCAAAGTGGGTATGTTGGCTGATATTTATGCGCCTCATGGTAATTTTAAACGTATATCAAATGCAGAGCGTGAAATCTGGATTGGTGCCGGAGTAGGAATCTCTCCCTTTATTTCTTGGCAAGAGGATAAAACTATCGGTCATTTTGAACGTGCCACTCTGATATATTGCTTCGATCCTGCGCGTGTTTTTCCAAGTGTTGAGCGTATGCAGGAGATGACAGAACAGTCTGGAGTAGATTTCGTAGCCAACCCAAGTGGCAGTAATGCCATGGCTGAAACCATTCGGCAAGTCGCCAGTGAAGTTAATCCAAAGCAGATTCAGATTAGTTTTTGCGGTCCAAAAGGGCTTTTAGGAAAAGTACAAGAGTTAATGAAAGAAAATGGTATTCCTGCCAAAAATATTCATTATGAGTTTTTTGATTTTCGCTAGAACACGTACAATTTGCCGTGCTTAACACAAACCCAATAAGACAAATGGCACGCTGGCTCAAGTCATAAAGTCATCGGTGCTAGTGCTAAGTAGGCGAACGACAATGGTATACAGATTAATTTAAGTCATCGAACGTTGATCAGGAGCCTGGTGGTTTAAAGGCCGTCTTATACTTAATGGTCTACAGTGACTTAACATGAAATGGATATACCGCCATTTCATGTTAAAAAGGACACTACTGTGTACACGGAGCTACTATAAATAACTAGGAGTGATGATAACAATAGCGTACAACCGAATATTCAAGTCCTCACTAGGGGACCGAACTTAATAATTCGCAAGCTCATCCTCTTGCTCATCACACACTCTCAACCCAATTTGTACGGCCTCACGCAGATCAGCACCTTCCTTGACACTATGAGGCACATTTGGCGTCAAACGACTTAGCTTTAAGCCATCTACCGCTGCTTTATTAAGCGGTATACCAACGTAAGATTCATCGGTGTAACCCTTAGGATGAAAAAACACCTCACGACCAAAGGAAGGATTTGAGGCACACGCAATCTCACCCTCAGGCACCGTAAACGGATAAGGTGTTGTGTAATCTTTACTCCATGTCTGCTCACTCACTACGATATAGCCTGAACCATACAGATCATCTTCTGTATTGCCTGAGGTGCACCCAATCATAACGATAGACGCTACTGCAATTAACCACCTGGACATATTGATTCGCATGGTACGCCGTCCTTATCACGATCTAGCTTGGTATTTCCACATTTGAGTGCTTGTTTTGCTTGTTCACAGCTAACCATCTGCCCACAAGTGCGCGGTAAGCCTTTGCATTGAGAGCCGCCAGCACCTTTAGCAAACAACGGATGTTCTACCTCGACATCACTATAAAATGGATTATCAGTGACTGTAACTGCTGCCTGAGAAGATAAGGCAAAGAGAGATAACGCCATACTTAGAATAAATTTTTTCATAGAACCTACTTTCTTTAAGACCTAAGACACTGCTTTCAAGCATTAATAATACCCTATATTTGTTCAATAAAGTGAGTGCTATATAACCAACCGTCTGATTTACACAGCAGTTTATTTATAATTTGCCTGATAGACGGGTTAATGCCATAGTTGTTCACTGAACGTTCTGGACAGTTGTACTGTACAGTCTCTAAAAACGTACTTGAACACTAGGTGAACAATGAACATATCGGTGACAAAAGCGGCAAAAGAATGGGGTGTATCAAGAACCACTATCTATCAGAAAGTCAATGATGGTGAGCTTTCTAGAACGGCAGACAAGAAAATAGACGTTTCGGAAATGTTGCGAGTGTTCGGTGAGCCAATTTCTAAAAAACGTACTGAACGTTCAGTGAACACTGTCCAAAGTACACCTCTGAACAATCAAAGTGTTCAGTACAATACGGACATTGAACTTTGAACCCCCTCAAATAAATTTAGCCATACAACTACAACAGCGTGTTGTGTTTATTAATGTGGAACAATGCTATACAATGTGAAACGTTTTGTACTAAGGAGAAGGTTTCCTGACGACAGAGTTCAGCAATGGAGTTAAGTCATGACAAATTTAGATATTGAAACGTCCTTAGGCCCGATAGAAATCAGAGAAAGCCTTAAAGTTTGGGTTAAGAAGATGTTTGGTTTGGACAAGGACGATATTCTGATAAATGAGCTTGGTTTTTATAACAAGTGTATGTCTTCAACGGTTGATAAGTCTTTCCGTGCTGATCTAGCTTTAGCTAATGGACGGTTAGTAGGTTTCGAGATAAAATCCGAAAAAGATAGTTTAAAGCGTTGGGAGTCGCAAAAAGTAGCATATACGAACGTGTTTGATGAAGTTTGGTTATGTACTCATGTTAAGCACATGAATAATGCCTTAGAGAGTACACCAAAACATATTGGACTTATATTATGTGATAATTTTAGTTCTATGACAGTGTATAGAAAAGCAGTGAGGTGTCATGGAATGAATAATATTTATGATTTAGCAGGTCTACTATGGCGAGCAGAAATTGATGAGTTGGCCAAGTTACATCGAATTGAAATAAAATCACGTACAACTAAAAGAGAAGCACGTGAAATTCTTGCTGAACAATTGGAATTGGTTGATGTAAGACGCTTTGTCTTAAATAAGCTAAAAGTTAGGAAGAGTTAGAAGTCTTCGTCGTCTATATCATTATCAATATTACTTGAAGCCACATTTAGAAAATCCATGTTGTGAGCATTAATAATAGCACTGATGTGTTGATTGATCTTTAATTTGTTCCAAAAAGCTTGGTTCCCAGCCTTATCTCTATTTCCACTAGATATGTCTGCAATTATTTGATTGGCATAACAAAAGCTATCGCCATGATAACCAGCATGCGACTGAATATTTTTCGCTATGTCCCTAAACTTCTCATACTCGCCACCTGCTCCATAACGCAATGTATACCATTCTAAAGAGTTGTTTAAAAGGTAGGTTGCATAGGGTACAGGATGTACCGCAAAATCGAAATTATAAACCTCAATTGAAGGATCGGTGGCTGAGTAATCACCATATATCGCTTTGACCCCTAATTCTTCTAGTTGGTTGATGTGTTGATACTGCCAATAAGGATCTAAACAAGGCACTGTTAAGGTAGTGCCAGAAGCTGGCCTAGTAGCAGGGTAGGAGGTACTCGAAAATACTACTAGGTCAAAAGTATATTCTTCGATAAACGATAATACTTCGCTTAACCTATGTTGCGGAACATCCTCCAAATTTTCAATTTTCCCTAAATCAATGATGATAGTGACTTTGTTGATTTCATCATCACTGAAAGCAGATAAGATAGTATTAATAAGTTGAAAACTTTCTTGAAAATCATCAGGCTTCATGTTTAGTTTTATAGCTATTTTCTCGAAGCTATTTATAAGCTTGCGTGATAACTGCATAACATCTCTAAGGTGCTGTCTAGACTCTTCGTTTATGACTGGGATAATCTGATATGATCTTTTACTATCAAAAAAATTGAATTGATTCTCAAAGTGGTTGTTATGGTCATTCAACTTTCGACTAAGCGGGTCACTTAAATCAGCATCATATTTTGATACTTCAAGCATGATAGGTCTATCTTCACCCCATTTACTCAAAAATCTATCTAAGCAATCTTCTTTGTCTCTTATTATTACCCTAGGTATTATTAAGTCTTTAACAGTATCTTCTAGCTTTTCGATAGCGCCTAGGTTGTAGAGGCTCATTCTGACAGCTGGGACATAAGCATAATTGTGTAAATTCATAGCATCTCCTTTTATTTATAGTTTTGTTTTTACCATGGCGAAGCCAATAAAAAATGACCAGACATTGGTTTATTCTAGTTGGTGCTTTAAAAGTATATTACAAGTATAACTGAGAGGTATTTGCTGATTTATACAAACAAAATTATTTAATTAAAAGTAATGCCTTAATGAGGTAATCTGTTAATCGGCCTTATTGCCATTTAAGTAAAGTGACATTGGAGAGAGTTAATGCAGACAGGCATTTCAAATGAAGAACTAAAAATTATTAGCCTATTTAAGGAGAAAGTTTTTGGTAGATCACCTAATACTGATGATTTTAATCAGCGTCATGATGGGAAAGTGGGACATTGGCTAGAAAGGCAGATGGGTATAGCTGCAAACGCTAATAACGAGCCCGATTTGTATGGCTACGAGATGAAAAACTCTACTGGAAGCAAAACGACTTTTGGAGACTGGAGTGCCAGCTATTATATTTTCTCAAATAAAGAAAGTAATATAGATCGTACACGGTTCATGGAAATATTTGGTAAGCCTAACGAAAAGAAGGAAGGGCGTTTCTCGAGCCTTTCCCAAACTTTGTGTAACTGCTTATACCCTGTTAGCAAATAGCAGTTACACACAATACGGTATACCTAAAATACACCAATTTGAATTATTGAAGTCTGCTACCACTAATAGTTATTTGTCGTATTGTCTAATTGATATATTTCAGGTTAGTTTTTATATAATAGGTTTCTTAGGCTAAAGTGAGCTGATGGGTATAATAAATAAGAAGCACTGCTGTTAATTTTATTCATAGTTCTGTTTAAAGGTGGCGGATAGCTCGAGAGCAGCTTCTCGCATCATAGGGATATACTCTAAAAGCTCATCTAAACTTTTTCTTACAGTTGGCCCATGGGTAAACACTGTAGCAAACGTCTTGTTTTCATCATTGGGAATAAGTACAGCACAAGCAACCATGCCAGGAATAAACTCTTCGTTATCTATCCCTATTCTAGTGTCCCGCGTCTTAGCAATCGTTTTCATCAATTGCTTTTTATCTGTTTGCGTATTAGTAGTTAATGCATGTATCGATATTTTATTAATGATACGCTCGCATTTTGCATTGGATAGTTGTGATAAGAATAACTTACCACTTGCACTTGCCCAAATCGGTACATGAGTTCCTACTGGCAGATATATTTGAAGCGGCCAATCAGACAAGACGCGATCTATATAAACTACATCTAGATCTTTCATAATCGCAATACCTACGGTTTCTCCTATTTGTGCTGACAGCTGCTGTAATATTGCAAGTCTTTCAATTTTAAAATGATTATTCTGTAATAGATCCATAGCTAACTTATATGTTCTTTTCCCAGCGGTTACTTTCCCAGGCAGGTCTAATTGTACGAACCCAATATTTTGTAGCTGATCTAATAATCTGTACATACTAGGTATAGGTACATCCAATGTGTCTGCTAAGTCGCTAACGCTCATTGGTCTTTGCGACCTCGCTAGGATTTCCACAATCTGCAAAACTCGCTCAACACTTGAACCCTTCTTTTTAGTGTTACTCATACCTTTGTAACTCCTTCGTCATATGACTTCTGATGTCTCTAATCATTATAAAGATAATATTTGATGATTTAAGGCTTGTTATTATAAAAATATTCTGTTATTTTCACATAACGATATAAATTTTATCGTTATGTGAAAATAATAAAATGGATTTTATGTATATATAGCACAGGGAGTGCATATGATAAGTTTATTGCCCATTTTGCTGTCGTTAGGGTTATTAATGTATTTGGCCTACCGTGGTCATAGCGTGATTTTGTTAGCGCCTTTGCTAGCAATGCTTGCTGTGCTTTTAAGTGGTGAGGCTAATACGATGCTAGGCGTCTATACGCAAGTATTTATGAAAGGTCTGGGTGGATACATCATCAGCTTCTTCCCGCTTTTTCTACTAGGCGCTATATTTGGTAAGTTGATGGATGATTCAGGTTCCGCACTTAGCATCTCAGAGTCACTCGTCACTAAACTCGGTAAGAAACAAGCCGTTTTATCAATTGTAATGGCTTGTGCTATTTTGACTTACGGTGGAGTATCGTTATTTGTAGTAGGCTTTGCCGTATATCCCATTGCTGCCGCTTTATTCCGTGAATTAAATATCCCTAAAAGACTTATTCCTGGCGCAATCGCCTTAGGTGCTTTGACCTTCACGATGACCGCTTTACCAGGGACACCGGCAATTCAAAATGCCATTCCTATGCCATTTTTCAAAACAGATTCTTTTGCTGCCCCTGGTCTTGGTGCTATTGGTGGCTTGATCATGTTAGTAGGCGGAATGATTTGGCTTAATTATCGTACTAAAACAGCTCTAAATGCAGGAGAGGGTTATGGTCAACATCATAATGATAAGTTAGCTGTAGTCGATCGTAGCTCTAAACCTTCATTACTGGTGGCGTTACTACCAATCATATTAGTCATATTGATTAACTTCATTTGCACGAAATGGCTATTACCCAGTATGGACAATAGTTATCTAGCAAGTGAAGAGTTTGGTGCTGTCCCACTAACCAAGGTGCTAGGGATCTGGGCTATTGTTATAGCTTTAGTAGTGTCTTGTGGAGCGATGATTCTGCTTAATTGGAAGCGTTGGAAAAACCTAAAAGAATCGCTCAGTGAGGGTGCACTTGGTTCATTACTTCCTATTTTTAATACAGCCTCTGAAGTTGGTTATGGGTCGGTTATCGCTACTTTAACCGGATTCATAATTGTTAAAGAATTCTTATTAGGTTTGTCTCCAGGAAATCCTCTAATTTCAGAAGCTGTTTTCGTCAACGTTATGGCAGGTATTACTGGCTCAGCGTCTGGTGGACTAAGTATCGCTCTCAATACCATGGGAGATAACTATCTTCAGTTAGCTTCTCAATTTGGTATCAATCCTGAGTTAATGCATCGTGTAGCTTCTATAGCATCAGGTGGTTTAGATGCTCTTCCTCATAACGGTGCAGTTATAACTCTACTCGTAATTTGTCAGCTCACTCACAGAGAATCTTATAAAGATATTTTTGTGGTAGCTGTTGCAGTACCTGTGCTTGCACTCATAGCAGTAATCACCTTAGGCACATTGATAGGTTCGTTTTAGCACAGTATTAAACACATAGTGATCAACACAAGGATAGTTAAATATGTCACATAGTATTCTTCTCCCAAGAATCATGGAGGTAGGCCGCGATGCATGTCAAAAGCTACCGACTATATTAGACAGTTTGGGTATAAAAAAGCCTCTCATCATTACGGATGAGATGATGGTTAAACTGGGTTATGTGGACAAACTACGAGCCATTTTGAAAGAGGTTGAAATTACGGCTGATGTGTTTTCAGATACTATGCCTGAACCCACTGAAAGCTCTATTGAATCAGGGGTGCAGCAGGTACGGAATCAAGAATATGATGGTTTGATTGCTTTAGGTGGTGGTAGTCCTATAGATAGCGCAAAAGCCATTTCAATTTTAGGGAAGTTTGGTGGTGTCATTAATGACTATAAATTTCCTCGTCAAGTAAATGAAGCAGGTTTACCTATTATTGCGATACCTACTACGGCAGGTACAGGGTCAGAGGTGACCAAGTTTACTATTATTACGGATGAAACAAATAACGAGAAGCTGTTGTGCGTTGGTATGGGGTTCATGCCAGTAGCAGCGATTATTGACTATAGTCTGACTATGAGTGTGCCGCCTAGAACCACTGCTGATACTGGTATTGATGCGATGACTCACGCTATAGAGGCTTATGTTAGTCAAAAACGTAATGCTTATAGTGATCAACAGGCTCTAGCTGCATTACGTTTGATTGGGCCTAATCTACAAAAAGCCTATCATAATGGCAAAGACGAGGCTGCTCGTGAAGCCATGATGTTAGGTTCTACGTTAGCTGGTATTGCGTTCTGTAACTCATCCGTGGCTTTGGTTCATGGAATGAGCAGACCGATTGGCGCCTTTTTTCATGTACCACATGGTTTATCAAATGCAATGCTATTGCCAACTATTACTGAATTTGGCATATCAGCCACTCCTGAACGATATGCAGAGTGTGCGCGTGCATTAGGAGTAGCGAGCTTTAATGATAATGATGATCAGGCGAATATGAATTTAATTAGTTATCTGAAAAATCTCAATATCGAGCTCAAGGTTCCTACATTGGAACAGTTTGGAATTCAAAAAACTGATTTTGATGCGCTAATAAACACCATGTGTGAACAAGCATTCTCTTCAGGTTCGCCTAACAACAACCCTCGGATACCCAGTTTAAAAGAAATGGTTCAACTTTATACATTGTTATGGGCAGAAAGTAGCTCAGATGATTTTTCGACAAGCTAATAAAATAAATTTTACTTTTAATCCACGTATAAACTAAATGCTATAAAAGGAATATATTATGCAAACTATCGGACATTTTATTAATGGTCAGGCAATTAATGAAGAAAGTCAAACACAACCAATTTACAACCCTTCTACTGGTGAAGTAAGTAAACAGGTTGCTTTGGGTGGTGAAAAAACTATCGCCGAAGCAGTAGCCGCTGCTGAAGCTGCCTTCCCCTCATGGAGTAGAACCCCACCGGTAAAACGTGCAAGAATCATGTTCAAATTTAAAGAGTTGTTAGAGAAAAATGCTGATGAGATCTGTAGATTAATTGGTGAAGAGCATGGAAAAATTGTGCATGATGCTGCCGGTGAATTACAGCGTGGTATTGAAAATGTCGAATATGCTTGTGGAGCGCCTGAGCTATTAAAGGGTGAGCATAGTCGTAATGTTGCTACCAATATAGACTCTTGGAGTGAGTTTCACCCATTAGGAGTAGTGGCTGGTATCACTCCCTTCAACTTCCCTGTGATGGTGCCATTATGGATGTTCCCTATGGCCATCGTTTGCGGTAATACCTTTGTATTAAAACCGTCTGAGCGTGATCCAAGTTCCACTCTTTTCATCGCACAACTTTTAAAAGAAGCAGGACTGCCAGATGGTGTCATCAATGTAGTGAATGGAGGTAAAGAAGCCGTCGATGCTATTTTACATCATCCAGACGTCAAAGCAGTTAGCTTTGTCGGCTCCACTCCTATTGCTGAATATATCTATACGACAGCCGCTGCACAAGGCAAACGTTGTCAAGCGCTCGGCGGCGCAAAAAACCATGCCATCGTAATGCCAGATGCGGACTTAGACAACGTGGTCACTTCCTTGTTAGGCGCTGCTTTTGGCTCATCAGGTGAGCGTTGTATGGCTCTTTCTGTCGCCGTTGCAGTCGGTGATGAGATTGCTGACAAGATGGTTGCAGCACTACAGCCTGCTATTCAAGAGCTTAAGTTTGGTGTACATTCAGACAAGAATAACGACTTTGGTCCTGTCATTACAGAGGCCCACAAATCTAAGATTTTAGGCTATATCAAAAGTGCTGCTGAGCAAGGTGCAGAGCTGGTCATCGATGGCTCGAATGCCTCGCCAGAAGGCTACGAGCAAGGATTCTTTGTGGGCCCTACTTTGATTGATCATGTCACCAAACAGATGCACAGCTATGAGGCCGAGATTTTTGGTCCTGTTTTACAGGTAATAAGGGTTCAAACCATGGCAGAGGCAATACAGCTCATAAACGATCATGAATATGGTAACGGTACTTGTATTTATACTCGCGACGGTGAAGCTGCGCGTCATTTTGTCGATAACATTGAAGTAGGCATGGTCGGTGTAAATATTCCACTACCTGTACCCGTAGCTTCTCAAAGCTTTGGTGGCTGGAAGCGCTCACTGTTTGGTGATCTTGCCATGTATGGACCAGATGGTGTAAGATTTTTCACTAAACGCAAAACAATCACACAACGCTGGCCTAGCGCAGTGTTACGAGAAGAAAAGCAGTTCTCAATGCCGACTTGAAGCTCGTCTATTAATCTCAGTTGAAATCTTATTAACACAAGTTTGAATAAAAACTGAGCTTAATAACTGTCCGTTTGCAGACAACATTAGATTGGCACCCACTGAACCTAGTTCGTATTCTATTGTTCCCCCACGAATATGTAGTGGAACAATAGACATTCGTGATTTGGTAACCATCCTAACCATAAGACACTTATTAAATAGAATTAATCTGCGTGGTTTAGTTTCTGTATTAGAATCGCTGTTATGATTATTTTGCACACATTTTATGGAGATGAAAAATAACTGTTTCGCCGCTTAAGGTAAATATTCTTTTCATTGTTATACATTTTTTACTCCAAGAAAGCCGTCTTTCTTGAAGTAAAAATAACAAAAACTCAGCTGCTATTAGCAGCTGGGTTTTTTTAAGTCCTCATACCCTCATAATCGGTAACTAACTCAATAAACGCCGCCTCAAGCACACCAATCGCCTCATCATCAACGACTAATCCTTCATCTATCTGACGCTGCACCCATACATGAAGGGCCTCATCATTATAGAAAATCGGATTCACGTCCAATATTTTGGCCAGCTGTGAGCCTTGCTGTATTTGTAAGTCTTCAATAAGTTGCTTGGTCAAAACCTTCACATTGTGATCAAACCAAGATGACGTTGTTGGTTGCTGCGCTGACGTATACATAATAACCTCCTGTAGGTTAATTAGATTTTTTAATTAACTAAATGTTCTGCTACAGGTAAAATTATACACGCATTTTGACTCATTGCAAGATAAAATAACCTACTGTAGGTTATTTTATGTGTTTAGAGACTAGATGTCTGAATCGTCAGTAAGTTCATATAGATCGCCTACCTCAATTTTAAAATAGCGGCATAGCTTTTCAATCACTTCTAAATCTACTCGAGTGGCTTCTTCATGATACATACGCGTGATTGTGCCTCTGTTGATAGAAGTTTCTCTTGCAACATCTGCAATTTTAAGGCGCTTTTCACCCATTATCGTTGATAAATGACACTTAACCATTACCCTCTCCTATTTCAAATATAGTGCTATTAGCATACAAATTATTCGCTAAACACGCATAGCGCTATTAAGCAGTGCATTTTACTACGTGTCATATCGGTTTAATAGTAAGACCTATCCAATACTAATAAGCTCAATGCTTTCAGTTGTGCTTACTAGCCCTTTGCGATAATATACTTATATGAGTACTTACTCATTTGAGTGTATAAATATATAATCATCATAAGGCCTTTACCATGAAAGTAATCGCAGTATTGAACCAAAAAGGCGGCAGCGGCAAGACCACGATAGCCACGCATTTGGCACGTGGGCTACAACTTCAGGGTCATAGTGTGCTACTCGTTGATAGTGATCAGCAAGGCAGTGCTCGCGATTGGAGAGCCGTTGATGAAGACAATCCTGTTCCTGTTATCGGCCTTGATAGGCCAACGCTTGATAAGGATTTAAAAAATGTTTCTGATAAAGAGTTCGTCGTAATTGATGGCTCACCGCAAGCGACCAATCTGGCACTATCTGCCATAAAAGCCGCTGACTTTGTGTTGATACCCGTACAGCCAAGCCCCTATGATGTGTGGGCGACCAATGATTTGGTTGATTTGGTGCAGCAGCGCATCGAGATGACCGATGGTAAGCTCAAAGCCGCCTTTGTGGTCTCTCGCGCGATCCAAAACACTAACATCGGCAAAGAAGTTGCCGCAGTGCTACAAGATTATAATCTGCCCGTTCTTGATGCCAGAATCGTGCAGCGCGTCAGCTATCCAAATAGCGCTTCAGTGGGTAAAACGGTATTTGAGACAGAATCTGCTAAGAGCAATGCCGTGACTGAGATCACGCAACTGGTTAACGAGGTTAAAACGTTTTTTGATGAGGAAGTAGAGTTATGAAAGCTGGCCGCCCAAGTAAAGATAAAAAAGACGCGCTTGAGTTGTCTGACGTCACTGATAAGCCTAAAAAGAGCGCACGAGTCAATTTCAATCTTGATGAAGATACCTACTTTGAGCTTAAACAATACGTCCTTGATAATCGCACAACCGTCACCAAACTGCTCACTGAGATGATTGAATCACGGTTGAGTGAGCGTTGATAACAGATCTATATTGTTGATTTATAATATTTATTATTAGGTATATATACACCTATACACCTATACACCTATACACCTATACACCTATACACCTATACACCTATACACCTATACACCTATACACCTAACGATGTTAATTTAGGATAATCATGAGTCAATCACAACAGCTTCAACAGCTAAAAAAGCAGCTTTGGAATATTGCTAACGACCTACGCGGCAAGATGGGTGCAGATGAGTTTCGGGACTACATACTAGGATTTATTTTTTATAAATACTTATCGGATAAGTTCATCCGCTTTGCCAATAATATTTTGGCTGAAGAAGGGGATGGTTTTGACAATTTTGCAAATTTTGACATTAGCAATCCTGATCATCTTGACTATATTGAGGAAGTCAAAGAAAACGCTATTGATGAGATCGGCTACGCGCTTGCGCCTAATCAGTTATTTCACCAACTGGCCAAACGCGGCAAACAAGACCAAGCGTTCATTCTCGATGATTTGGCTGACACGCTAAAAGCCATCGAGCAGGGCACATTAGGCACAGACTCAGAAGAGGATTTTGCCAATCTATTTGAAGACATTGATCTCAACTCAACCAAGCTTGGTAATAGCCCTGATGATCGTAATGAGCTGATCGTAAAGGTGCTAAGCCATTTAGATGCCATTGATTTTGATCTCAGTAACACCGAAAGCGACGTGCTAGGCGATGCTTATGAGTATCTGATCGGTGAGTTTGCTAGTGGTGCGGGCAAAAAAGCGGGAGAGTTTTATACCCCGCAAATGGTATCCACGTTACTTGCCAAAATCGTTACCAGCGGTAAGGACACCATAAGCTCAGTCTATGACCCAACGTGTGGCTCAGGCTCTTTGCTACTGCGCGTCAAGCGTGAGGCGGATGACGTAGATAGAATCTACGGTCAAGAGATGAACCGCACCACCTATAACTTGGCACGTATGAACATGATTTTGCATGGCGTGAACTTTACCAAGTTTGATATCAAGCAAGAAGACACGCTCAAGCGTCCGCAGCACGTCGGAATGCGCTTTGATGCCATTGTGGCCAATCCGCCATTTTCAGCGCATTGGTCAGCTGATCCTTTGCTGCTTCAAGACGAGCGCTTCTCAGACTATGGCAAACTTGCGCCCAAATCCAAAGCCGATATGGCGTTTATCCAGCACATGCTGCATCACTTAGACGATGACGGCACAATGGCAGTGGTATTGCCGCATGGCGTCCTGTTTCGCGGTTCAAGTGAGAGCGATATTCGTGAATACATCATCAAAAACCTTAACGCCTTAGACGCAGTGATTGGACTCCCTGCCAATATTTTCTATGGCACCAGCATCCCGACCTCTGTTTTAGTCTTTAAAAAGAACCGCAAACACGATCAAGATGTCTTCTTTATTGATGCCAGTGAGTGTTTTGATAAGCAAAAAAATCAAAATATGCTGCTGCCCGAGCATATCGACACCATCATCAAAACCTATCAAGCGCGTGAAAATGTCGATAAATTCGCCCATGTCGCCTCTTTAAAGGATATTAGCGATAACGACTATAATCTCAACATTCCGCGCTACGTGGACACGTTTGAGGCTGAGCCTGAAGTGGATCTAGTAACCGTTGCCAAGGCGCTGCAAGATTTAGAAAAAAAGAGCCAAGCAACAGACGCCACCATCAACGGCTTTTGTAAAGAGCTGGGTATTGATTCGCCTTTTAAAGCGGCGCTGTAGAGCAAAGATAAGGATACGATGATATGGCAACACCAAAATTGCGGTTTAAAGAGTTTGAGGGAAGTTGGTTAACCTCAAAAATAGGTGAGGTTTTTGAGGTTACTTCAGGTGCTACACCTTTAAGAAGTAATAAGGAGTTTTTCAAAAATGCAAATATTCCTTGGGTCAAAACGACAGACTTAAACAATGCTGTCATTACACATACGGAAGAACAGATTTCCAAGATTGCTTTGGAAAGCACTTCCGTAAAAATGCTTCCTAAAGACACTGTATTTGTAGCTATGTATGGAGGTTTTAATCAAATTGGACGAACTGGGCTTTTGTTAAATGAGGCTGCTTGTAACCAAGCGCTATCAGCAATATATCCTAACGAAAATATCAGCTCGTTTTTCCTTCTAAGTTATCTAAATCATAATGTAAAAGAATGGAAAACTTTTGCAGCCAGTAGTCGAAAAGACCCAAATATCACTAAAAAAGATGTGTTGTCATTTCCTTTTAACTATCCAACATTAAAAGAACAAACCAAAATCGCTACATTCTTATCAACTGTCGATACCAAAATCGATGAGCTGACCCAAAAGCATGAGCTACTTACCGATTATAAAAAAGGCATGATGCAACAGATTTTTAGCCAAAAACTGCGCTTTAAAGCCGACGATGGTAGTGATTTTGAGGATTGGGATGATATAACGCTAGGTGAAATTTCCTCGAAGAGCTTAGCAAAAAATAAAGACGAAAGTATCTCTGAAGTTCTAACAAACTCTGCTACTCAGGGAGTTATTAAACAAAGTGACTATTTTGAAAGGGATATAGTAACCACTTCAAACTTGAAGGGTTACTATGTGGTTGAGATAGGTGACTTTGTATATAACCCAAGAATTTCATCTCAAGCGCCTGTAGGACCAATCAAGCGTAATAAACAGTGCTTAGGTGTCATGTCACCTCTATACACCGTCTTTACTACCAATAAAGGTGATATAAATTACTTAGAATACTTCTTTGAAAGTAGTATTTGGCACGATTATGTCAAAAGTGTGTCTAATTCAGGGGCGAGGCATGATCGAATGAACATCAAGAATCAGGATTTTTTTGATATGCCTATTCTATATCCTTGTTTAGCAGAACAAACCAAAATCGCCAACTTCCTAACCGTTATTGACCAAAAGATAGATAACGTTACCGAACAAATCGACCACGCCAAAACGTGGAAAAAAGGCTTATTACAGCAGATGTTTGTATAGGATACCTAATGACTGAGCAAAGTGAGTACCAACTCGAAGACAGCCTAATGACGCAAATGCAGGACTTAGGTTATGAGCGCGTTACCATCACCACCGAGGTGGCACTCCTTGCCAACCTAAAGAGGCAAATCGTCCGCGCCAATCATCTTGATAAGCCGTTATCCAACGATGAGTGGAAGCAGGTCATCAGCCATCTTGGCAGTGGCAGCGCCTTTGAGCGAGCCAAAAAACTGCGCGATAAGTTTAACGTCAAGTTCGATGATGGCAGCTCACGCCATATTCAGTTTTTTTGGCCGAGTGCCGACGACAATATTTGGCAGCTGAGCAATCAGATTATGGTTGACCACAGCAGCCAAAACGGGCGCACCAGCCGCTTTGATGTCACCATCTTGGTTAACGGCTTGCCCCTAGTGCAAATCGAGCTTAAGCGCCGTGGCGGAATCGAGATTGCCGAGGCATTCCATCAGACCATGCGTTACTCAAAAGCCGCTTACAAGGCAGGACATGGCTTATTTGAGTTCGTTCAGCTGTTTGTCATCAGTAATGGCGCAAACACGCGCTACTATGCCAAAGGTACACAGCACTTTAATTTTACCTTTCCCTGGGCGGACAGCGACAACAAACCGATCAATGAAATCGTTGATTTTGCTGAGGTGTTTTTAACCCCCTCGCATTTAACCGAGATGATCGCTCAGTTTGTCGTGCTCTATGAGTCCTCCAAGACCATGATGGTGCTCAGACCCTATCAAGTTCATGCCACCAAGCGCTTAATTGAGCGCGCCACCACCTCAGACAAAAACGGCTATATTTGGCACACCACAGGATCAGGCAAAACGCTGACCTCATTTAAAGCCAGCCAAATCATCATGCAGCTACCTGATGTCGAAAAAGTCGTGTTTGTCGTCGATAGAAACGATTTGGACACTCAAACCGCCAATGAGTTCAACGCCTTTAAAGACGGCAGCGTAGACAGTACCACCAACACCAAAAACTTAGTCAAGCAGCTAGGCGAGACCCACGACAAGCTGATCGTCACCACTATTCAAAAGCTCAACCGCGCTATCAAATCAGAGCGCCATCAAGAAAAAATCCGCTACTTACAAGACAAAAAAGTCGTGTTTATCTTTGATGAATGTCACCGCAGCCAATTTGGTGAAACCCACCAAAACATTAAACGCTTTTTTCAACAATCGCAGATGTTCGGCTTTACCGGTACACCCATATTAGTTGATAACGCCCATAACAAAGCTGGGCTAAAACTCACTACCGCCTATCTATTTGATGAGTGCTTGCACCGCTACACCATCGTGGATGCCATTCGTGACAGAAACGTACTGCCGTTTCAGATTGACTACGTAGGTAAATTCACCAAAAACGATGGTGCAGCCGATGAAAAAGTCACCGCAATTGATACTCAAGAAGTCTATAACGACCCCAAACGCATTGATGATATTGCTCGCTACATTATTGAAAAGCATGACACCAAGACCAAACGCCGCGAGTTTAACGCCATATTTTGCGTTAGCTCCGTTGATATGCTCACGCAGTACTACGACGCTTTTGAGCGTATTCAAGCGCAAAAGCAAGCCGACGACCCTACATTCAAGCCACTTACCATTGCCACGATATTTTCTTACGCGGCCAACGAAGCGACCGATGCCAGTTTCGAAGAAAATGGTTTAATTGAAGAGTCGAGCTTTGAAACCCCTGCCCAAATCGATGAGAGCAGCCGCGACAAGTTAGATCGCTACATTGGCCAATACAATCATACATTCGCTACAAACTTTGATTCAGGCAAGAACTACTACCCTTACTATCGTGATATCGCCACCAAAGTAAAACAGCGCAAGATTGATGTTCTGATCGTTGTGAACATGTTTCTCACAGGATTCGACGCTAAAACCTTAAATACGCTATACGTGGATAAAAACCTAAAGTATCACGGATTAGTACAAGCCTTCTCACGCACCAATCGTATTTATAACGACAAAAAACCCTTCGGTAATATCGTCTGCTTTCGTAACCTAAAACAGAACACCGATGATGCCTTGGCCCTATTTGCCAACAAGCAAGCGAAAGATATCGCCGTCATTCCTGAAATGCATGAGCTACGAAAGCACTACGATCAAGCTGCCAAGAATCTCTTAGACATCTGTGCTGATTATAAGGCCGTTGATACACTAGAGACTGAAGATGAGCAGTTAGCATTTATCAAAGCCTTTCGTGAAGTGATGCGCTATAACGAGCAGTTAGGTACCTTCGTAGACTACGACCAGGCTGATACAGATCTGAATAAAGAAGACTTCGCCAATTTTGCCAGTAAATATATAGACCTATACCGCAACATTCGCACCCAGAACAAGAATAGCGAGGATAAAACCTCAATACTCGATGACATCAACTTTCAGATTGAAATGCTACATAGCGATCGTATCAATGTCGGCTACATACTAGAGCTACTCAAGCAAGCCAATAAAGAGCAAGACGAGGGTAACGAGGAAAAGGCAGCCCAGTACCAAGCCCAGGTGGACGACTTAATCATGAATGAGCCGACCTTCCGTGACAAGCAGGAACTTATCCAAAAGTTCATCAAGGAGCAGATGCCTAAAATGCCAGATGGTCAGACAGTAGAGGAGGCTTTTGCACACTTTTGGGACGTAGAGAAGGAGGCTGCGTACCAAGAGCTATGTAAAGATAACAATCTGAAAGCCGATGTCATGCAAGAGATCCTCAGAAAGTATAAGACTAGCAAGCGGCTACCTGACCGTAACGAAGTGAAAGCGCTACCTAACTATAAAGTTAAGCTATTTGAGCGCAAACCCCTTCACGAGCGACTCATGAGCAAGACTCGTGACTTTATCCAGAAGTTTTATGCTGATATGTAAAAGACTATCCATGATCCTGTGCAACTGCACTTTAACCTAAACCCATCACCAGGGCATCATGGTCAATACACGTTGGCCATTTATGTAATAGCTCATCAGCATCAAAACCTTCTCAGGGGGCAGAGTCAGCTCTTTAGTTGTTCCATTGAGATGAGTTATGCAAGTGATATCATCTGTATAAACCTTAGTCTCTTTATCATAAAACCCAAAAATTCCACCAATCAGCCGAACATCACTCAAAAGCTTTGCATGTTTTTTATCCACTGCCTTACTTATGGTAAGGGTTCCTAATGGCTTATCAGCTATTAGCATCAGAGTAACGAACTGCATCACACGATCATATAATTTTGGATTTTCCATCATCTCATTGTAAAAAGCGTATGCTTGATCGCTTGTGCAGAAGTTTTCAAACAAAGTAAATGCACGAGCTACCATTTCCGCAACGCTATGATCATCTTCTGCAAATTTAATGGCTATCGTATTTCTTGCAAGTGGCAGCATCACAGATAAAGCGCCTTCACTATCTGCCACTACACCATCGACCATATACGGCTCTATATTTGCATCAAAGCTTGATAGCGCAGCTTTGTGGCTTTCAATAAACATAACCTATTACCCATGATAGTTTGGATTACTTCCACCAGTAGCATGACTATTGTCATCTAGTAGCGAATCCTGTTCTCTATAATTAGCCAGAGAGTCAGATTGCGTTTGGTTATTGCTATCAGTATTTCTGCCTTCAACGCCTGTATTTTGATCAGTAGCTTCTTTATTATTTTCTTTTACGTTGGCTAAAAATGGATCCTCTTCCTCACCCAATCCTATATCACCACCTAAACTCTCGATCATACTTTTGAATAAAAACTTATCTGATTTCCTTGTTAAAAAATCTGGAAAGTGAATGGCGAAGTAATCTCGAATCATTTGCTCAGTTTCACCTTCAGTTGCCAATACTTGACCCAAAAATGCCCCCATTAGAATCTTCTGCTTGTTTAATCGTTTATCCAGCTTCACCTGCTGAACCTTAGCTTGGCGTTTTAACTCTTCTAACCGTTGACGCTCTTTTAGCTCATTAGAGTCTTGACTATCAAAAATAGACATAGGTGCTTTATTATTAGATACTGACATCAGATTTACCCTTATCGATTAAATTTTACTCAGCATAGCAAGCACCTCACTATCATTCAATCGCTTGTGGTAAGCTTTAACACAACCGCACCAGACATCTTAGATATATTATTTTAGTATTTGATGGTGGCGTCTCCCTGACTAAGGGCGAAGTAACGACTCAAAATTTAATCTATTCACTTCGTTACTATCTTAATTTTGAATCCTTCTTCGTTGGGGAAACCCCAAACCCCGCACACCACGAAAAGCGGTGGTGTGCAAAAAGCAAAAATAGCAGGTGACTCTTTATGACAATGGTACACATTGCAACAAAGGCGATTTCTCGAAAAGCAGGACAGTCGGCTGTGGCGTGTGCCGCCTATCGTGCTGGCGATGTGCTTGATGATGCCAAATATGGCAAGACCCATGACTATAGTAAAAAGTCTGGGGTGATGAGCAGTGATATCGTTTTACCGTTCTCATTAAAAGCGCTGGGTGTGAGTGTGGATAGAGAGACGCTTTGGAATACCGCTGAAGCGGCAGAGACACGTTCGGACAGTCGGGTGGCTCGTGAGTGGCTGATTAATTTGCCGTATGAGTTAGACGAATATGATCGGCATCAGCTGGCCATCAACTTTGCCCAAAAGCTTTGTGACGATATGGATGTGATTGCTGATGTGTGTATCCATCGTCCGGTGATGAAGTTGCCTTTTGATCCTAATGTGCCGCCAAGCTCTAAGTATTTGCGTGAGGGTGAGGAAAACCCTGATCCCCGTAATTTTCACGCGCATATTTTAGTCACTACTCGAGCGCCTACCATTGGACCAAATAAAACCTTGGCATTTGATCCAAAGCTTAAGACCCCGTTTGAGTGGTCCAATAAAAAACGTAAGGCGCATGATCTGCCGTCATCGATGCAGGAGATTAAGCGTATTCGTGAGATGTGGGTAGATACCGCCAATAAGGTGTTGGCCGAATATCATTTACCGCTGATGGATGCACGCAGTTATAAGGATCAGGGGCTTGATCAGCAGCCCACCATTAAAATGGGGGTAGAGGCGACAGCAATGGAGCGCCGAGGCATCACGACCGAAAAAGGTAATACCAACCGCGCCATCAAAGCACGTAATAACTTGGTGGCTGACAACCATATCAAACAGGAGGCAGACAATGAGCGACGAATTAGCGCACTTAGAAAAGGACTTGCTTGGGCAACTGAGAAAAATGCAAGACTACCTGGCAGCATTGGAGGCACAAAACAGCGAGCTGATTTTGCAAAACAACTCTCTGGAAGCTCAGAACCTCACATTACGTACTGCACAGAACAAAATAATAGAACGGCAATTCGAGTTGACGACACAAAACGATGCGTTGAAGACGCAAAATCAGGCATTGCTTGGGCAGCTAAACGATGCGAAAACCTACCAAAGCGATGTGATGACACAAAACAAAGAATTGACGACACAAAACAAGCAATTGAGGGAATCACTGAAGCTATCGGAAAGTCAAATATTGAAATTAACAAAGCAACTGAGCGAAGTGCAAGACCAGCCCCCAACCCCTTCGATGACGCAGCACGACGAGCAAGAGCTGCTCGACTTGATCGACAAGAAGGACGCATTGATCGAGACACTCGAGCAAACCGTTACGAAGATGAGAGAATCTTTGAGTATGTTGAACGTATGAAGCTGCACCTAGCCATGCGCTTAATACAACGTCATCGTGATGATATGGCTATCAGATGGGCGCAAGGAGAAACCGCGGATGACGCCCCTGATAAATTTGATCAGCGGCAAGTGGCACTACTCAACGAGTTTGCACAGCACCATGGTATTGAGGACCACGATAAAGCGGTGGAATTTACCGCGCACTTACGCCAAGTGGCCAAACGTTTTGATCACACGCTGGTTGAAAACAACAAAGCCATTATCAAGCTGTTGCGTGATCCTAACGCTGAACGTGAGCAGTATCTAGCGCTTACCAAGCATTTTACAGATTTCAGAGACAATATCGATCAAAAACGAGCGGCATTTAATAGCAGTATCATCGACAAACTGGGCGGTAGCGCAGGAGAGGTTGGCAGAATGACTCGGGACACCATGTCATCGTTCAGCTATATAGAAGAATTAATGGATTACATCAATCAGGATAACTGCCCAGCTGAGGCAAGAGACGTTGCCAAAGAACATCTAGCAGATACCTTGGATAAAACCTGTCAGCAGTTTAAGTTTGCGTTGCGCGATGTTAACTCCCTACCAACAACCCAGCGTAAGACCTACTCAGAGGCTCTTAAAGCCACTTTAGAGACGTTTACTGAGCAATATGGTAAAGATCTGTCTGAAGGCCAACACAAAGCACTACAGGGCGGTTTAGAGTCTTACCAATATCAAGTTAATAAAGCCCATTCACCTAGCCGAGGATTTAGTCCTTAATTGAATCCTCAAAAAAACCGTTACTGAAGGATAAATTGCTGAGGCAAGCTACGTGGTTTAAGTGATGTTTTTTCACTTATCCACAAAAAATTTATCACCCGTTTCTTTAAGGGGTTTATTTAATCCTGTTTGCTCCTGTTTAATCCTGTTTGAGAGCTATTTTTCCCTGTTAAAATCAATACCTTACAAGAAAGAAAAAGAGTAAATGAGCAGAAAACAGAGTAAATGAGCAGAAAACAGAGTAAATGAGCAGAAAACAGAGTAAATGAGCAGAAAACAGAGATAAATAAAAAACACTCTTTTTATAACTCTATTTTATGATAAGATCTTGTTAAATGTAACTATGGGCGCAGAGTTGAAATGGAAAATAACTTAGTTGTTCAGTCAAATGATTTAATCCTAGCAACGTACACAATGCAAAAGACGGATAAAGAGCTCATGCTTGCTTGTATCAGTCAAATTGACAGTAGGCCTGATGCACCAAATGTCACGCAAGACACAGAATATAAAGTAACAGTTGATGATATTAAATCATTGTTTTTTGGTAAGAAGTCTAAGAACGAACAGAATGTTTATCGTGACATAGAGAACGCAAGCAAACGTTTATATGACGTCGATATTGTTATGAGCTTGCCCGAGAATAAAACGCTTCAAACAAGGCTTGTTAGTAGTATTGTTTATGATCCAGATAACGGAGAAGTCGTATTATCATTCGCAAATAAAATACTGCCATATTTGACGCAACTTAAAGCTAATTTCACTAAATACAAGCTATTAGAAATAGGTGAGTTATCGAGTATTCATTCAATAAAAATGTATGAATTGGTGGTAATGTGGGTTAATCAATACCAGTACAGCAAAGAGTTTACGATAGAAGAGTTTAAACACGTAATGTGTGTTAAAGATAAGTATAAGCAATTTAGTGAGTTGCGAAGATATGTTATTGAAACAGCTATCAACGATATAAATGAAAATACGAATTATAAAGTCAGTGTAGAGTATCAAAAAAAAGCAAGAGGGAAGGGCTATAAAGGCTTAAAGCTCAAATTTCACAAAAAGTTATTAGATAAAATTGCTGGTAAAGACGGTAAATTGTCAGAAGATAAGATCAAATCAATTGTTGATAATGTGCAGTTTATGAACGACTATAACGATCACCCAGGTTTAAGCTATGACGGTAAAATGAGTACTGATAGTTTTAAGCGTGAAATGATTAACATCATACAGCGGGAGCCTGAAAGCTTTAACAAGCCAAACAAAGCGCTTGAGAGCTACTTACCAAAAGTCAGTCAAGGTAAGTAATTACTATGTTTACTACCAATTATGATATATGGCTTACTTAAGAGTCAAAGGCCAATGCTTTTGCAGTGTTTGAAATCTATGGCCTGAGGTTATACGCATTATCTCTGCCAGGCGTGCCACAAAGATTGAAAGGAGACAATATGAACAAGGTTAGTTATCACATAGATAAGTTGCCGCCATTAACGGCTAAGCAGCAAGCGGACTTAGAGTACTTAGCAACGCTTAGCAATGACGACATTGATCTATCGGACATTCCAGAAATCACCGACTGGTCAGGCGCGATCCGTGGCAGTATCAAACCACAAACGCTTACTACAGAAGCCAGTGTTATCAGCCCAAGCATTCTTGCTAAGTTTAAGGACAGAGCCAAGCAGACAGGCGGTAACTATCAGGACATGATCAATGATGCCCTAGAAGAATACCTAACTGATCATTAAGTCTTAGCCAACAAGTTATAACCTCAAGACGACTTGGGGTTTTTTTACACCTTGCATTGTAGTATGTTGTATATTGTATTATACTATATACAATATAATACAATACAATATCAAGGAATACAAAATCATGGCACTCACCACACAAGATATTCATGCAGCAGCTGACCGATTACAGGAGCAAGGGATCAAGCCGACACTGGCAGAGGTGCGTAAGGCGCTAGGCGGTGGCTCATTCACTACCATTAGTGATGCGATGCAGAGTTGGAAGCGAGAACAGCAGGAAGAGCAAGAGCTACAACAAGTGGATTTACCTAGCGGTATCACTGAACGCTTGCACACGCTTGGCGCTGATATGTGGCAGACAGCTATTGATATGGCGAACGATAGGCTGTCTAAGGAGCGTGAAGCTCTAGAGGTGGTTAAGGTTAAGGCACAAGCAGAGACGGACGAAGCGCAAGAAGCAGTTAAAACCTTAGAGGGTGAACAAGCAGATCTACTACAGCAGCTGGACGAAGTGGCCACTACTGCGGAAGCAGCAACTAAAAGCGCTCAGCAAGCCACAGCTGACCATGATGCTACCAAACAGACGCTATCAGATACTAAGCATCAATTAGAGCTTGAACGAACTAAAGCAGAAACAGCACAATCACAGCTTGTAGAGACACGTAGCGCATTAGATAAGCAATCTGTAGAGCTTACTAGTAGTCTTGGTGAGGTAGCCACGCTTAAAGCTACAGCTGATAGCGATAAAGCAGAGATTGCACGTTTAAAGGCGGAACTTAAAGCCACTAAGTCAGAGCTAAAGACGGTCACAGCTGAACGCAATGAGATACAAACTGCTACCGCAGAGATCAAAGGAGAGCTAAAGGCGGTCACCGCTGAACGTGATAAGCTATCAGGACTTTATGAGCAGCTGACTCAAATACAGGCTAAACTTGAAGCTGAACATAGTATATTGAATAAGCAATATGGCGAGCTATCGAGCCGTCACCTATCAGAACAAGAACAAGTGACTGTGTTACAAAATAAACTCAAGAAAGCTCAAGATGATCTCATACTTATTCAAAACAAAGATAACGCCTTGGATGTTGATTAAATAAAAGTATTCAAGGTTCCAAGATAAAGAATAGTTATGAGCTAGGAAGAGACTTTACCTAAAGCGTAGATCTCGTTCTATTCACACTAAGCTTATGAATCAACTATGACAATATCGACTCACTGAATAAATGACTGTTGTATAAGAACTATTCTAAATTTTTCTCTGAAGTCTTATAGTATATAGCCTAGTGGGCTATATACTATTTAAATTAGCCTAAGTGAATTTATGCTGATTTTGGAGCCTTGAGCAGATTTCAAGGAACACTCACCCTAAAGCGTTTATGAGTAAAAAAATACTCACAAACGCTTTAGTGCATTCCTTGGATTTGATGTGATTAGTCATGCCGACTTCATCGCCCATCGCGTCATCAAGACCGTATCACTGTATCAAGCTACGGTTGTTAAGATTACGGCTGATAGCACCGCCTAGACACGCTCTTAACCGCTACTGTGCTGTCATACGCTAGCAAGGGCAATACACCCAATATACCGCTACGATATGCACAAATAACCACTCATTGCGTTGCTCAATATGTCTAGAACCCCCTGTCGAGAGCTTTACCCTTCTGTCAAACGCAGTCGTCGCCTTAGCCTGCCACCCATTTGACGGGTAACGGTTATAAAGAGAGCAGCACGAGGATGTAACGAGCGAACAAGCGGTTTTTAAAATGTATAGTGAATAAAGTTGATATGAAAGCAAATTTTGGATAAAATGCACCTACACGGGCATTTAATGCTGTTCAAATAACGCAGTTCAGGTGCTTATTTGTTCGTTACAGTGTGCGTCAACACGCTGTAACCGTTAGCTATATTTAAAACTAAATGCCTCTGGGAGTCAACTCCCAGAGGCATTTTTTTGTTTGTCATGTAGATTGGGTTTTTATTATCTACTTTTTCATTAGATTGCTTAGGCTTTTTTTGTCGTCATTTAGCGTAGGTATTTCAACCATTTTGAAGTTAGCACTTAGTACATCCTCACAAGACGTTAAGTTTCTGACAATACTGGGATAGTTTACTATGAAGAC
>NZ_JBQQFC010000001.1:0-63362 GCF_052258445.1 Psychrobacter sp. T6-1 | reverse complement strand
GGGCCCATAGCTCAGTTGGTTAGAGCAGAGGACTCATAATCCTTTGGTCGTAGGTTCAAGTCCTACTGGGCCCACCATATTCAAACCCTTACAGTCATTGACTTGTAAGGGTTTTTTATTGTCTAAAATTTATGCGAACGCATGGACTTAGTTGGTTTTTTGATACTATCTTGATACTTTGACCCTTATAGTAATTAAAGTATGATACTACTAACACTATGGTTATATACTGCTGCATGGGTGATATATGAAGGTTAAACTTACCAAAAAATTTATAGATTCAGTAGACTATACCGCTAAAGGTACTGAAATCTATATGGACGATGTGTTAACTGGTTTTGCGCTACGTGTGGGCAAACAATCCAAACGTTATACATTACATAAGCGTATTAACGGAAAGCTATATAGAGATGAAGTGGAAGAAACGCACTTGATTACGCTAACCGAAGCACGTGAAAAAGCCAGCATAATGATGGCTAATATAAAAAAAGGTCTGCATGTTTATGACGGGCTTCATGAGGTCTTGGAAGAGCCGAAAGATAAGACCAATAATGTACCAACACTGAGAGATGCATATACCTACTTTAAATCAGCAAAGACTAGCTTAGCTAAAGGCACTATTGACACTTATGATGGTCAAATACTAAACAAGCTAGATGATTGGCTAGATATATCTTTAAATGATATATCTTTAAATGATATATCTAAGTCAATGATAAGTGATAAGCATAAAGAGATAAGCAAGCATAGTAAAGCTCAGGCTAACGCAACTATGAGAGCTCTAAGGTCAGTTTGGAATTATTGTCGTGATAGCTTTTTAGATGATAACGAAGACTTTTTAATTAAAGAGCAACCAGTACGCATACTTAACGCCAAGAAAGATTGGAATATAATTAAGCCGCGTACTAAACATGTTGAAGAAGAATATTTAGGTATGTATCTCAAAACACTTTTAAATTATGTTGATAGAAGCTCACACCTGCAAGCGCCCCATAGCAATAATGCACGAGATATCATGCTACTTTTTATGTTCACTGGTGTGCGTTTAAATGAAGCGCAGCCCTTAAAGTGGTCTGACGTCGACCTTATAGCTGGCAGGATAGTATTCAAAGCTACAAAAAATGGTTCTAATTATCATATGCCTACTAGTGATATCTTACAAGCTCTGCTTGAAGAAAGATTCAGATTAAGCGCTGGCAAGCAATGGGTATTCCCGAGCAACTTGAAAGCTAGCGATGACCATATAAAAGATTTAAGCCGTAGTTATAAGGCCATAAGTAATCAAACAAACTTCTATATTACACCACATGATTTGCGCCGCACTTTTGGAACGGTAGCTAATAACTCAAGCATCAGCTATCCAGTCCTTAAACGCTTGCTCAATCACCGTGAAGCTAAATCAACCGATGATGTTACCCTACAATATATCCAAGTGTCACAGCGGCAACTAAGAGACGCTTCAAATTCAATAGAGTCTTTCTATTGTCAGCATGCTGGCATGACACAAGATGAAATCATCAGTAAATATTACTAACCTACTAACATTTCAAGAAGAGTACTCTAAAAATATCGTCAACTAATTTAGTAAGAACGAGCCGTGATGGCGACCAGTTACACTACCTATATTCATTTGTAATAGCTCTATGATTGTTTGCAAGAGTTTAACCAACGCAATTAGCGCTTCTCTGTGATGGGTTTTACTACTACTCTATTTTATAAGCAGTATACTTCTTAGTATGATAAATTGGACTGTCATAGCTGTGAGAGCAGTCATTGTTTGATCGTGCTTTACGTTCAGTTTCGGGTACGCTGTGTTTGACTAAATATAATGATAAATATTTGGTGGTGTTCTAAAAAGTATGCTGGCGATAGAAGTCAATAAGAAATCTATGCTAAGTTCTCTGATTCTATAGGGCTTTCAAGGCTTCAAAAATTGTTCAAGTTTTAATCAGCATACTTTTTGACACACCACCCAAAAATAATACACTAGAGACGTTAATGTTTACTCGATTTAGTCAGTTCAATGGTGCTAAACGGTTTGCAAATGGGGACTGGTCTGAGATTAGTTTGATATTACCAATTATCGATAAGCTTGTGCGTGAAGGAGGTTGGGTAAGCGTTGTTATGAAGAACTTTGTACAATTATGTGAGCATGCCAAAAATGACTATCCCGCTGAGCTTTTCGCAGATCAAGTCTTAACCGTCATATCTAAGCCTAAGCTTGTAGGCTGGCAAGGTAGCACGCTATATTCAAAAATTGCTGAATTAGTTCAGTTTTTCGCAGAAAGAGATAACCCTTTGGATTTAGAGACTGGTCAAAAGCTCTTACGAATTATTGACTGGCTGATTGATCAAGGTGATAGACGAAGTGCTTCACTACAACAAAGCGAATTGTTTAGAAGCATCAAGGTTAATTGAATAAGCTAGCTATAAATAGCTCTAAACTCTATACTTTATTTGTTGTTAGTACCATTAACAAATAACCTAGATATTTAAGCACGCCCGATGACGCATAATAGTGATTAGTGGTAGCCAAGTTTTTGTCAGAGTGTTTACGTTTTTTCTGTACTACCCTTACCTCATAGCCATGAAAACTCTCACGTGCACCGACACGTATTGAGCTGTTCAGACCTAAGTCTTTTTTAACATCACTTACAACTTGCTCACTATATGTCCTAACTTGCCAATGATTGGCATCAATAAGCTGACAACCTACTAGCATAAAACTCTGTAGCATCTCAATCTGGGTCTCCTTAATACCAAAATGGATCGATGAGTTATTTAAGTTATGCTTATGCGCAAATATCTCAATAAATACTCTCAACTTCTCAGGATCCTTTATAGACATCTGATATGCCCTATCTAATGCTCTAATGATTACTTCCTGATTCTTACTACCTTTAGGCCTACCTAGTAATAGCCTGTCATCGTCGAACAGCTGACTAGCGCGCAGGTATAAACATTTAGATTCATTTAGACTTATACCATGTCTAATAGCAACTTCAGGTAACAGCTCATCTCGAGAGTTTTCTTTTAACTCCTGCAGCTCCTCTAGAAAACCTATGACGTCCGCATATTTAGGGTGAATAAAAATTGAATTTGTATTCGACTCTTTCAATTCATTCAAACTACTATTTAACAGTGGCTGGCTAGCATTGCTATCAGGTTCATCTGCATTCTTAAATAATGGTGTTTTATTAACAGCCGTTTTTTTAAGGAAATATGGTCTTATCTTATTTAATTGCACAGTCTTTGTCGTTGCATCATAAGCAGTTTTGTCTTGTCTATAGATAGCAGAGTAATCTAGATCTGTTATTAACTCTAAAACTGTTATAGGTAGCTCCAAGCAAGCATTACTCAGCCGCTCCCCTGCCAGCAGATGAGCAGTATGAATATAATACTCGAAGGTTGTGTCGCACGTTAAATGTCCTGCAAAGCTGGCCAGTCCAAACCAGGATCCTTGTTCCTTGTGATAGCCAAGGACCCCTTTTATTACTTTTTCGCACTGCTCATTATCATAATCAGTCATCACCTGTGCCAATGGCGACTTACTTAGTACTAACGCCAGCTGACTAATCGCAGTATGCCTAAAGCTGTGAAATGTGAAATCGTGCTCTCCTAGCAATCTGTCCCAAATTAACTTCATGAGATTACTGAAAATCACACTGGGTAACGGCTGATCACCTGAACCTTGAGAAAACAAGTAACGACGCTTCAACCTTTTCTGCTGACGATATAACTGAGTAAATTGTTTTAACTCGTCTTTCTTAAGTAGGCAGTTAATGGGTATAAGGCGGCTTGCGCTGCTACTTTTCAATCTCCGATAGCGATTTGGTCTTAACCATATTTGCGGCTGCTCTATTCGTTGTCCATGTTCATCAATATAGATGTCAGCTATATCACGAACTTTAACACCGATAAGTTCTTTAATTCGCAACCCTGTTCGATACGCAAGACTTAACACTACTAAGCACAGGTTTTTCTGTTCATCGTCTAAGCCCGAATTGACCAAATACTCTTTCATCGCATGATATATCCGAGGTGATATCATGTTCGCATTTACCACTTGGCGTTTATTACCCCATGGGAAATGCACAAACGGCGTATTATAGGATGCTCGCTGATAATCATGGAAAGCTCGTAGTCTGCCGTAAGTAAATTTTTGAGTATCTTTGAGCTTATCCAGATATGAAACTTTGTTTTTGTTTATATGCTCATTCTTTAAGCCATTGAGACTACATTGACTTATCACATCGTCTGCACAGCCAACTAAATCATCATCTGTATCTAGATTGTCTTCACCAAAGCCTGAGTTTTTGTTCAAAATAGACCGCTTTCTTCCATCCTTAATCTTACTTTGAATGATCTCCTCATATACAGCTTCAAAGTCCTCACCAGACCATTCATCAAGATTCTCATCCATTGTTAGCATCAGCCAATCCCGACCAATACATCCCAGATATTTACTAATGGTATCTAACCTGTTATTACTATCACTCAACAAGCTATTGACCCATCCTAAAAGACGCGTAGCATTAGGTTGAGTAAACTCCTGCTGCAACAGCTCTAGTTTTACAATAGCTGGGGCTTTACTGCCCTTAAGGGCATCTTGAACCTCTTTAATAAGATTCTTACTAAAACTTGGATACTCCCTACTATTGGTGCCTTTTTCGTCAGATTCTGAAAAGCTTGCTACAAATAACTCTTCCCAAGTAAGCGGCTGTAGATTTGAGTTAATCACCTCTTGATTATAATTAATAAGCTTATTTGTGGTTAAGCCCGTCGTTTTAATCTTGCCCTGTCTAACAATAGCCAGTGCAGTGTCTATATCGCCTCCCTTCATCTGCCGCCAATGATAGTCAGCGTACTTTATTAACTGTGATAAATGCGGTTTACTTTTATCTTTATTTTGTAGTTTTAGCTTCTTACAAATCTCATTAATAATGATTTCAAACGACTTCACATCTTCTTTTTTTAACTTTTTATCTTTTAGCACGTATAAAAAGCAAAGTGTCATATCATCAGGTATGTACTCTACATAGCGCTGTAAGCTTGTAGCAGATACATCCTCTGAGGTATGACTTTGCGTATAAGAACAACCGTAATTGTCATCATCAATACTGAGCAAGATTAGCGCCAAACTCTCGCTGCTGACACCTGAATCTGGTAATTCATCAGTTGCTGGTAGCTGCAATTGATATATGTCACGTTCGCCTAGGAGCCATTGATACAGTGCTTTTAACACATCTATGTCATTCAATCCCCCATACATCACGCTACAGTAGAGCACTGACTCAATCAAATCATTGTTTGAGAACCTTCTTTTCCGTTGCCATATCTCAATTATTTGCTGGCTAGCAAGGCTTACTTGAGCACCACTTACCATCCAATCATAGGATATTGTTAAATGATCACGCTCTGCTATGACTGGCACAACTGGTTCATCCATACTCAGTTCATGAGATTTGTTATAACTCCGTATGTATTCTAAAAATCCTTGTCTGGCTAAGTGATAGCTATGCGCAGTATCAAAATGCACCTCAAGTATGCTACCAATGGTTTGATAGTATTCAGTTAGGTCTGTTCCTGTGAGTATGTGATTGTCATCAACATACGAAGCTATCAAAAATTTTGCCTCATTTTTGATACTCTCATGACTCTTGCTTTTATTTTCTTCTCTTAACTGATGAGCAACGGCATTATCCATATATATTCACCTCAACTTGTCGTAGGTTAAGCTCAACTGCAACTTTCTCTAAGTCAGCGGATAACGCTTTTAGCTCATTAATGGATAATGACGACATGGGATGCATAGCCTCCTGATCTGGATGTTCATGACCATATAGGGCGCAGATCAAATGCTCAGGGGACCTATTCGTTAGTAGTGAGCGTAATTGATGTCTAAGCCAGTTGTCTTGGTGACTAAAAAAGTGTTTTATCTGATAGCGAACCTTACTAGGTTTAATACCGGTAAAGCCTTTGGGATTTTGGCTAAATAGCTGAATGAGTGGCTGACTAGAGTTCAAAATTTTATTTATAGGAAATTGGTCATTGGGATATATAGAATTATGCATGACCGCAAATTGCTTGATATATTTAATATAATTTTGAATCGCTGTGATTAAGAAATCACTAAGAGGAATAAGCCTTCCCTGCCCTTGTCCCTGACGCTCTTCTTTATCCGACACCCATAACAGCCTTTGCCTAAAATCAAATTGATTTAAAAGCCCAGGCGCATGCTTTACGGGTCTAATCCCAGTCTGAATAAAGATGATGTGCCATAACCAGACACCATAAGCATTAAACTGCTCAATATAACGGTCCTGCCTTATGCTTACGTTCCGCTTTAATCGACCGTTATAACTCTCAGTTGCTTCAGCAAGCTCATCAAAAAATCTTTGGCAGATATCAATATTTAAAGTCATGTCACTACCAATATATTTTTTATAACGATTGCTTTTCGTGCTAGACATACTAAGCTGTCGTAGCTCACCTTGGCTGTCCGCAGTACAGTATTCGGTCAATAGTTGTATGGCGCTGTAGTAAGTCTTCTCTAAGCTTATTGTCTCAATACTGGTGTAGTACAAGGGCGAGCTGTGTTTCACATCAACTCCAGTAATCATGTCGGCATGTAATGGCTCTTGCAGCTCATTCTTTATAACTGTATATAAACAAGCGTCAATATGCTGATTTGATAACACCGGTAGCTCTAGTTGCACTTTCAAGCTTGCCAGCACTTCAGACACTTCATCGCCATCCACCGAAAACTTATTTTCAATAACTGCTTGTAGCCTCGCTGGCAGAGGTAATTTAAATTCATTATCATGGCTTTGACGATGTGGCAATAAGTGGCTTCTACGATTTGAAGTTACGTTAATAGTATTACTCATAGCATAACTATCAGCAGCCGAACCGCTTTCATGACTCAACCACTTGCGCTGACTTTTATCCAATGCCAGCTCATAAATCACGTCTTGGACCTTCCGACCACTTAGCATTGATAGTAATATAACGGCATAAACCCGACGCTGTTTATAGCTGACAACGCCAAAAAGCTGCCACACCCGAGCAAATAACATCTGATAGCTCAGTAGACTTAGTTGACGTAAATTAGTAGGAAAATGAAACTGGTTACGGCGGGCATGTCGATATTTATTTTTTAGCTTCCATTGCTGCAATTCTGAGGATTTAGCGGTTGTACTGGAAGGCTTAAAATCATTATCTAAGAGCGCAGGCGGGTCATCATCAGCAATATTCTCAGCGTCCGATACGTTATCATTTTTATGGGGTCTACCAAATATTGTGACTCGTATTGGCTCATCAGCACTATTAAGGTATCGCTTATTAGTGTGTTCTTTACTAAGCTCATTGTTTTGTGAGCTGGTATAGGTTTTACTTACAAACGCTTTGTTCTCTGCAACTACTTCATAGGCAAGTCTTATTTGACCAATTTTACCAGCCAACTTTTGATTAACCACTTTGCCTGACTCTTCATCACTTCTTATCTTAGCTTCATATACGCGTAATGCTGCTAGTGCCTTCGTCAGTGAAACATGTTGAGCATGGATATCAATCAGTTTTTTAACAATCTCAGCTTGTGGGTTATTAGGCTTCAACCCCATCCTTAGACGCACACTTAGCTGACCGACTTTTACAGAGTGTTCATCCTTACGTATAGCAATCATAATGATTATTTGCAGATATGCACTCATAAACTGCCATGCTTCATCATCCCTACGTGCTTGACCATACCTCTGGTAAAACAAGACCAGCATATAAGTGACTGCCCAATTCTCAATTTTTTTCTCTTTGACGACTTTCCTGGCGATAGCTTCACATTCAGACGATGTAAATACTGGCATATCTAGGCTGGCTTGCTCACCAATATGTAGGCAGAGGCCTGGATTAATATAAAGAGTATTAATAATCAGACTTTGTATTTTTATAAAGTACGGTGAATCAAGTGGCACTAGACGATCTAAAACCGTTTGTAATTCGCTGTTATCAAACTGCTTTATATTCATTAGGGTGCACCACTCAACCAGCTCATACTTTGAGGAATACCTAGAACTCGATCTTCTAGTGCAAACTTACATTGGCGATATTCATAACTACTCTGGCTAATACCTGCAAAATGGCAATACTCCTTTACAGTCAGTTGCCTAACCCCCATGAGCTGGCATATCACACTTTGAGGTGCAGTGCATTTAAGTGCTTTAAACAAATCAGGATGGTGAATACCTTTCAAGAACATCAAGTTTATAACCTCCATCCATGCGAGCTGCTGAACATCTTTAATACTTTCAGGGATTATTAAGCATGGGTGATCGCTATCATTCTCGAACCTTAAAACCTGATCGACTCTTTGGAAATCATTAAAGAAATAAAAAGCATCGTCCCCTCCATCAACCAAGCGCAGGGGTGGACGGTAGAAATTATCCAAAAACTTCATATTGATATAAGTCGTTTTAGGTCTCAATCTCTGCCAAACACATAAAGCGGCTTTAGCATACGGATGTACATACAAATCATCCTTACTAGGATTGGCAAGTTTTTGCCCAACCTTAAGTTTATTATTTTTCATTAATTATAAAATAATAGTGAATATAATTCATGTTATCAAATAATCACTTAGGTGTCAAACGCTTTAGTATTGTGGAGCTTAATATCATAAAATAATCGTTATTATTAAATAGTTAGAATTATTACAGGCACGAAAAAACCTCTTAAGACTATAAAGAATATAGCTTTAAGAGGTTGTTGATTTTTATACTTTTATTAGCTGAGAAGGTTAAACTTGGAGTTTTATCCTATCGTCTATTTGGACTGCATCGTCGTGAAGATACGTCAAGACAAGCAGATCATCAACAAGGCTATCTATCTGGCGCTAGGCGTGGGACTTGATGGTAAAAAAGAGCTGCTTGGTATGTGGCTCTCAGAGAATGAAGGGGCTAAGTTCTGGCTGGGTGTTCTCACTGAGCTACAAAACCGCGGGGTACAAGATATCCTCATTGCCTGTGTCGACGGCTTAAAGGGCTTCCCCGATGCCATTAACACTGTTTATCCAAATGCTCAGGTTCAGCTTTGCATTGTTCATATGCTGCGTTATTCAATGAAGTTCGTACCGTGGACGGACAAAAAGGCCGTAGCGGCTGATTTAAAGGCAATTTATGGTGCGGATACTATAGAGATAGCAGAGGCCAACCTTGAGCACTTTGATGAAGTATGGGGTAAAGAGTACCCGCATGTCATCAAGTCTTGGCGCAATAACTGGGAGGGCTTAACGGTGTTCTTTGGTTATCCTAAAGATATCAGAAGAGTGATCTATACCACCAATGCGATAGAGTCGCTAAACAGTGTGATTCGAACGGCGGTGAATAAGCGTAAGGTGTTTCCCTCTGATCAGGCAGCGTTTAAAGTGGTATATCTAGCAACACAGCAGGCATCCAAGAAGTGGTCGATGCCGATTCGTAACTGGACGTCTGCTTTAAATCGCTTTATGATTATGTTTGATGATCGTATCAGTAAGCATTTAATCTAAACGGCAGTTACACAGAATCTGGGATGGGTTCGGAGAAGGTTCTGGTTGATGCCATGGTCTCGAGCGATACTGGCAATTGATCGACCTGAACCTTCAGCTTCTTGTACTAAAAGTTCTTTAAACTCAGCACTGTAAGTTCTTCGTTTGGGTTTGTTAGGTGGTTGTGTTGTCATGTTAGTGTCCACGATTATTAATCGTGGACACTATCTCGCATTTTTTAAGTGAGGAAAAGATGGGATGGTCGGATGCTTACCTTGAACTATAGTATATAGATGCCTCATCACCAGACAACAATCCTTCAACAGCTTCTGTTACATAGGCCATGGATTCCAGTGGTAAAGCTTGCACACTCTGCATCCCTAAAAATAACCCTTTAGTATCATGAGCTTTTGCAAGTTGACTAACAAGCTTGTGTGTAGCTACTTTTATCAAATCTGATTCAGATTCTCCTGCTGATATATTTTAGCAGTTAATCTCTATTTCTAATTGTTCTTATTTTTCGGGGGGATTACCGCTCCTTTAGTAACACATCATCATCGATATGATCATCAGCAGAATTAAAACCTGTGAGATAGATCATATTGTCAATAAAGATCAGTCCTAGTGTCTGGGAGACACTTGCCCGAAGCGCAAGACGTAAGGCTATGGCTATAGTGGAATATGATTTTATCATCGAGACCTGAGATACGGGTTTGATGCTTACTAACGAGTACAGGCTCAAAGCTGCCACCGCGGTCTCTTGGGGTGGAGATCTCAAGCTCGCCTGTGTCGCTACGGACTCTCTTTTTAGTGTGCCCATTGCGCTTATTAGGCTTGTCTGCCTTTTCATGCTTGGGGTAGCCGAGATGCTCTTCCATTTCTGCTTCTAGGGCAGTATCGATAAAAGATTGCATGAGCTGCTTCTGGAAGTCTTTGATGTCATCGAAGCTTTTCATACTGCTGGCCATTTGTTCAGCCAGTTTCTTAATGTCAGATTGGTTAGTCATTGCTTATTCTCCTGTTAGTGGATTATAAGCAGTTACACAGTTTTTAGGAAAGGCTCTGTTATTTTTTCCTTAACTTAGCACTAATGAGTTTACGCCGATGCTCTTGCGCAGCGTTATAGCGATGAGCTTTCGCCAGCTCGATCTCTTCATGAGTCTGAATTAGATCAGACCGCATGATGAGCGCTTCATCCATATTGATCGTATCGACAGTCATAGCATTACCTATGAGAATTGAACGTAATACTTTATTTGCATTACTCTCAGCAAGACTTTCAATCACAGCAACGCATCTATCAACGTCTGCCAACTGTAGCTTGATGAACATCTGAGCATCGTAATAAGACTTAGAGTATCCCTTACTCACTGCCACACACCATAACGCCACTAATGCCTCAGGGCTGGCGACGGGTACATCAACCATACCAAATATCTCTTTAGATATAGGCTGATTAAATGTAAGACCTTTAGGGGTGATTTGGAATGAAAATGCGAGAGGATATTTTTTAGTCTCATCACTATCATCTTTGACAGCAATGATTAACTGTTGGTAGGCATTCCATATAAAATCAATTCCATGCTCTTTAAGGACGCTTTCAAGTTTACAGCAGTCATTTTCAGAGATCATGAAATTAATATTGGTGGTCGCACGAGGAGGTGCATACTCTGAGTATGCAACTGTGCCAATAATCACATACTCAATGTTTTCTTCTGACAGAACATAAATGAGCTGTTTAAATAATTTTTGGTATTTATTCATTCGGCTATCTGATTCAAACAATCTTAGAAATGCCATTGACTCACTCATATCATATCTACCCGCCAAGTTTTATATCAGTTATTGTCAGTTGTTAGTCATCATTTTACAGAACTTCTAATAGGATTATTTTCTCGCTTTATCATCACATTAAACCATGCATCTTTACAGTCGGCTCTTTTATCGGCCGACAACAATATATCGCATTCAATCACTTGCGGTATTTTAGCAACAATGGTTGCCCAACGTGCTTCATTCATATCACAAAAGAAGCGCTCATTATCTATTCGCTCCCCTTCACCATATTTAAATGATAAATACATCACTCCATCATCAGTTAAGGTTTCTAACAATGACTGTATAATGCAAGGTAGCTCGAAAAAAGGTACGTGTAGCAATGAAGCGCAAGCCCAAATGCCAGTGAACTTATTTTCCCAAGCCTGATTTTCAATACTGCTAAAATCTAAGTGAACCCAAGTAATTCTGCTCGACATATGATGTTGCCGAGCCCACTGAATTAACTCGGCGCTGGCATCTATCGCTGTTACTTCATAACCTTGTTTAGCAAAGTAATTTGCATCCCTACCTGAGCCACAGCCCACGTCTAAAATACGTTGCGTATCTCTTTGAGGGAGCTGATTAATAAATAGCTCGTATAAATCATGCATATCTATGCTTACCGTTTGCATGGCAAATTCAACGGCATTTTCATCATAATAATTAAGAGTACTTTTGGAGACTTGTTTGGTCATAAAGTGGCATATCTATTTGTCAGGCTCTAAGCTGTGGTAGTGCATCAGGATTAATTGGCCGCAACTTTATGCTTGGTTGTGGCGACCAGACCAAATCTTCATGTTCTACCGCTATTTGATAAGCCCACTGGCTAATCGTCTCTGAGCGTTGCTGATTGGTTATAAAGCCTAGGGTTTTTGCTTGCTGTTCAATCGTATAACCGTATTGCTGATTGCGTTTTAACCACTTCTCATAAAATAACTCTTCAGCAAGATAATCACGTTTGCTGTTGTTGCACCTATGATCAGTGAGTACAAAGTTGTGAGTGGTATCAATGGGGTATTTCGACCAAGGAATGAAATGATCGACCTCGATATTATTTTTTAAAGCTTTATGGCAATAGAAGCACTGCCCTTGTTGGGTGTCAATCAATATGGACTCTAATACTTTTAAGTTTTGTCTTGATTGATGAAATAGAAATTGTTGCAGGTCAATATCATCGCTAAAGTAAGGTTGATTGTGACGGTTTTTACGCACAAACTCAGTCCAGTATTGTTGGCAGAGTTTATGGATTATCTGACTGAAACGGTTAAAGCAATATGCGATTCCAGGCATCAATACTATCGCGTTTGCTTTAGGATTATAAACATATAAAAATTCGCGACTGACCTTATCTTGGGCACTTTGTAAATACTTTGCAGGATTGTTCTTAATGGTCTGAGCAACCTCTTTAATCGTTGACTGCCACTTTTTAATACTACGCTTTCGAGCTACACCTATGCTGGTAGTTTTAGTCTCTTGTTGCAACTTCAGTATGCTAGTAATAACCTTAGCTTGACCCCCTACATTACTCTGTTTCAATACAGAGTCATCATCTTGATATGAAAACGGCAGCGTTTGTGTCCAGTAAAGCTGTACAAACTGCTCAGCTAACTCTTCATATGACATACTGCGCTCGCTATTATCACTAATAGCTGATTCTATAGAAAGGTTTGTAATCGCCATTAATAAAGCGAATTTATAAGTAGAGGTGTAAGAGCTAGACTCAAGTAACCATTGAATGCGTCTTAGAAAGTTAAGCTGAAAATCGGCTGTAGGCACTATGAGTATCCTTTAAAACATATCAGTATAATATAATTTTGCAAAGCCTTCATAGGCATGGCGACTGGCACTTTATAGAATCTTATAAAGCTATTCATCTTACTAAAAATTAAATTGAACGGTAACTATCCTGAGTATGTCGGAAACATTTTTACTTGAGTCAGGCAGCTTAATTCTATTTATTAGGTGTCTTAAGTTTGGGAGGGTTACCTCTTCACGACGATGCAGTCCAAATAGACGATAGGATAAACACTGCTCAGTGGCCGGTTCTGCCAAGCGGTGATGTCGTCTAATATATTATCGGTGACTCTTGAAACTAAGCTGCTTGAGATGTCGACATCGTAGAGCTCTTTAATGCTCTCTACAATCTCGGTGGTGGTTTGACCCTTGGCGTATGAGCGAGGATAAGCAAGTGTGTGGGGCACACTTGCTCGAAGCGCAAGACGGAAGGCTATGCCTGTAGTGACGATATGATTTTATCATCGAGACCTGAGATACGGGTTTGATGCTTGCGCACGAGCGTAGGTTCAAAGTCACCATCACGGTCTCTTGGGGTGGATATCTCAAGATCGCCTGTGTCACTGCGGACGGTCTTTTTAGTGTGCCCATTGCGCTTATTAGGTTTATCGGCTTTCTCATGCTTAGGATAGCCGAGATGATCTTCCATCTCAGCCTCTAAGGCAGTGTCGATAAAAGATTGCATGAGCTGCTTCTGGAAGTCTTTGATGTCATCAAAGCTGTTCATGCTACCAGCCATTTGCTCGGCCAGTTTTTTGATGCCAGATTGAGTAGTCATTGCTTATTCTCCGGTTAGTGGATTATAAGCAATTACACAGTTTTTAGGAAACCCTCGGCTAGGCAACGATTTATACAAGAAACCTATTTATAAAATCTTTTTATATCAAATCAATCTTTCTCATTGAGACCTAACATTTTCAATAGCACTCATTAATCTGCGATTCGTTTCAAAGGTATCAATGAACATTATAGAATAGCTAGAATCTAAAGAATCGATAGTTTGCTTTAGCTCTGTACTCATATTTATTACATCCCAAAAGGGATGGATAATAACAAATGCTTCAGAGCTAGCCGTGCTAGAGTTATGTAGTACAACCGGAAGGTTTAATGGGCCTATGCTGACAATTTCACTTTTATATGGATCTAATCGTTGAATATCCTGTGCAGCATTTTTGGCAAGCTCAGGCCAGTCTTCAAGCTCAGGATAATTAGTAAAATCTCCATCCAAACCTACTCGATGTGTACGATCAAATAAGCATCTTAGGAAACTAAGCCCTAACCGCCAATCTAGTAGACCATGATACCCCCTATTGCCATAACGTTGAATACAACGATAGCAGGAGCGATGACATTCTTCACGATGCGTACTTTCAAAAAAACCACCAACCATCGGGTCGGATAGATTGTTTAACATCGAGTCTATAAGCTCTACAATCAGCGGAGGTCTTTCCTCTATATTTTTTGTTAATCTTTGACAGAAGCCCGCACCATTTACCAACATATCAGCTATCTGCAACATGGGCTTTTCTTCACGAAGTCTAGGCTCAAGAGGTTCGAACTCATCTGGTGATATATCTAAAGCTAGAGAAGCTCTCTGAACTATAAGCTGTGTTGCGCTAATAGCTGCAGCTCTCAAGCTTGTCCCTGAGCGTTCTGATTGAGACCCAAGTCTATCCATAGATAAACCATTTGGAATAGACAACATGCTAAGATTTAGAGCATCTGTGCGCTTTCTTGAAAACAACTTTACTTCTTGTACTTCAGGTAATTCAGGTTGTATCTGCCAATATGTAGGATGTTTTTGAGCTTTATCCAATAATATTGCTTGATTCGGAATCCCATTAATAGTTAGCTTAGAGATCCCTTGGCAATACACTTTATTTTGAACTCTTTGGACAACCTCATAGCTTTTGGGACTTCCATCTAAATCTAAAACACCTCTATTTCTTCTGATAATATAAGCTTCCTTACCACTGGCAAGCGACAGGTTTGTTCCTGCGATCTTTTGCATTTGCATAGGTGCAATGATTGCTCCTGTTTCCCGACGTATCATAGGTCGGGGTGGCTCGGTGCCGTCAGATACCTTCGGTTGAAAATCTGTTCTAAAAGCTCTCGGTGAATAGTAGACGCTAAAAGCTTCTTGTGGAATTATTTGTTTGCAATCATCACATTCGATTTTATTATCATTTTGCTTAAGCAGTTTTAGGGCTCCACAAGCGGGACAGTCGGCAATGCTAACTTTATCATTCCACCACTCTTTTTGAGGCTCAGGAATAAGTTTAGCTCCGCCGCGCCCTGGTTGAACAAAACCTAATTGATCAGTAAAGCCAATGCTCTCATGAACTTTTTTATCTCGGATTACTGTTTGTCCTGGAGAGAACTCATAAATAGCCATATCAATTTCGCGATCAACAGAATCCCACTCACACTGATTATCACTAACTGACTCTAAATTTAGATATAAGTTTCTGACTCTGGTGGGCATGCCAAACATTGGTAACAAGCCATTCTCAGCTAAGAACTGTGCTAAACCCATTTCACGGGTACTACCCTCTTTCGCCAAATCATCGATTTCATCAATAAGTTTATCAGTTGTTAAATAAGTTAGAAGATCCTGCTCGCGACTTGCCACTCCTTGACCTAAAGTATGGGCTAATTTCTTAGCGATTGACTGCGTCTGTCTAAGTGCAACCATTAAACGTTGTTTCCAATCTTTGGCTTTGTCATAATAGTCAGTCGTTAAGATAAACTCTCCGTGTATATCAGATGGCATACTGTCACCTGGATAACTGCTATTATCTTCTTCTCTTAGTTGTTTAAAGGCTTCTGTCAACCAAGCCTTTCTCAATAAGCGCAAGCTAATATCAATGTGTTCCACTGTTAAAAAAGGTGGTGGTGGCGCATCTCCTGTGATTGCGTCAGGATGTCGAAAATAGTGAAGATCATGACTACGACCACGGCATAGTGTCATTGCTAGAGAGAATGCTTGTTTACGCCGTCCGGCACGCCCTACACGCTGTTGATAGTTAAAACGTTGCGGCGGCATATTAGCTTGATATACAGCTTGTAAGGCACCAATATCAATACCAACTTCCATTGTTGTGGTAACGGACAGCAAATCGATTTCTTGAGCTTTTTCTTTGATAGGATTGCTATTATCATCAATTAAAATACCTCGAAAACGCCTTAATCGCTCTGCAGATGATTTTGTTTGACCCGTTAACTCTTCACAGTGCAATCTAAATACAGAGTGATCATCTGAAAATGTTTTATCTAATCGTTTAGATATATAGTTACGTTCTCTAAGCTGTTTTGCATTGAGATTTGGCTGGGCAGGCAAGGGTTGATGACAGCGCGTGCATACTCCCGTACCGCGATGTAGATGAGCTCTACTACATGTGGTACATTCATAAACTGGATCATCAGGTTCAGTAAGTTGAATATATAAACGCTCAATTCGTATAACACCACCTGAATGTCCAAGCTTTTCCATTTTTCTTAAAGTATCAGTCATTTTATCTTCACTGATATTAGAAGACTGTATAAAGCCCTTTACTCTTTTACTACTTATAGAGCCACCGTTTACCCACTCTTTAATTGAGTCCGGTTTAACCCATTTGTTAGCTAATACACGATAGTTATCGGCAAAAACTCTTAAGATCGCATTAAGTTCATCTGAGTTTTGCGTATGCTGAGCCTCAAAACAAGGATAACCAATCCCAGTTTCTTCCAAAGCAAAATAGTTACGAGCAAAAATAACATCTTCAATCAAGGTTTGCTGTGCTTTTGCCACAGCATTTTTTGCATCAGTAACTTTTGTACCTTCAATTTTATCATTCCAATAAATTGTTCCGTCTTGCCTCTCTTCAAAATAACTATACCATTCGTTATAATTAATTTTTTCGACGCCTGTATCATCTGTAGGATGTACGCCGATAGTCGCCATTCCTGCTAATAGAGGCTGAGCTTTGAAGTCCGATTCAATAATCCCTTTTTCGTTCGCTTCTAGAATTGTTGCCAGAGCTATACGATTTGAGTGTCCAAATTTATCCGCCTCTTCTTTTAAAGAGTTTAACTTTAAGATACTAGCTAAATCACGTTCCTGTAATGCCTTATTCATTTGCTCCTCAATACTTTCAAGGCTCATAAGCGGCTTTCTATTTATTAAGGCATCGACTAAAATTCTACGTCGTGTGTCATTATGGTGATGGCGTTCGATGTCAACGGCTGCCTTAGCTGCATCTTGTCGACTATCAGAAAATGCAACTGCCTTAGGGCTATTACCAGCTTGTTTGAGTATTTCAAGAACTTCAGTGGCAAGTAGTTGTGATGTTTTAGCAAAACCTGTACGAAAACTACGAATAGGTGACTGACGATATTGTTCACTGCGACGTGAGTAATCTGCTCCACACGCAGGGCAGCAATTGGGCGCTGCAGTCTTTTTCCGTTGCTTGTCTTTAACAGATACATTAATCAAAGTAAAAACTTGTCCTGGAATAAAACCTTCAGGGGTAGCGTTTACTGAGCGTAACTGACCGTTGTATGGGTCTAGCGACATAGGGATCCATGACTCTTTGTTATTATCGCCTTGCTTTACAGGTGCTCTGGAAGGCCAAAATAGAACGAATTCTTCGTGACTAAGATCTTCAATCCCAGCACCAACGCCAAACTCTGGAAGCTTTTCAAGATCTTGGGTTTGGGGGAGGATTTCGATTGGTGAGTTTGATGTATTACGAGAAGCCTTTCCCCGTAATCCGCCAATAAACTCTGTATTACACCCCTCGCATAAAAATAATTCAAATAGCCGCTGAGAACCTTGAAAAGTATTGATATGACTAGTACCGCTTTCAACTGAAACACCTTTATAGGCAAGCTGATCTTGTTGAATTACGGGAGTGGCAAATAAACCTTCTAAGCTTCTTAGAAATAAGTGCTCCCTAAAAGAAATAGCCTCTGAACCGTCTATATCCCCTAACCCCCTGAGGATCATTAAACCACGCAATGCTTTATGATTTTGACGGTCCCCAAAAATTTTTTCTGCCAAAGTTGATATTGATCGAGCTTTAGTTTTTCCCTCTTCATCTGTACAACTAATTGCGAGTCTTGCCGCAACCTCATTCACCATGCCACTAGTTGTGCAAGATTGAGGTAGACCTAAGGTTATTTTGCAAGCACTTAGTAGTTCCTCTAAACGTTCATCTTCATCTAACTTATTTTTTAGCTGACCTAGATAACGACCATCTGGGGCTAGATAATCTACCACTGCCGTAAATGGTCTAGCATCTATATGCTGTTGAGTAATTGGTTTAGGTATATCAGTGATGCCTGAAATAACTGCCTCTACCCAATCCTCAGGTTTTTTGGCTCCTTCACTGTGACTATCTACATAAGTTCCAAACGGCCCAAAGAAATCATAAAGATAGCTCAAGCTTTGATCGCCTTCAGTACCATCTAAGGGCAATGAAGCACTAGACGCTAGTATGCGCAGCTTATGGCGATACTGTGTACGATCTAATCCTAATCGGTTGATCAAAACACGAATGAGAGCCGCCATTTCAGTTCCTGTTGAGCCGCGTATCAAATGCAATTCATCTAAAACTAAGAAGAAATAAGCTTCAGGATCTGTTTCAAGCCACTGTCTGGTTTTATCAAAGATTTGAGCATCAACCTCTCGCGATAGCATAGCATTGAGCATTGAGACATTAGTAATTAGCAAGTCTGGTGGCGTTTCTTGCATATCCCATCGCGTAATGAGTTCTGACCCTATAGGAGATGGAAATAAATAACGTGTTGCATCAGTCTCAGGGTTATTTCTGTCGTACTCCAATGCTTTTCCTTGATCATTAGCCAATGTCGTTAGCATGGTCTTAGTACGTTTCAGACGGCGTTTAGCAGCATTTGTCTCTTTTACATCTCCTTGTTTTCTTGGGTGGTTCAAATAACCAGGAACAGGGCTAGCACTGGTATAACGTCCAAAAAATATTCGATTACCATTTGCTCTTTTATCTAATATCTCTGTAGCCTCTGGCGAGTCTAACATTGTGCGTAAGCGTACCATCTGGTCTTCTACTAACGCATTCATTGGATACAAAATTAATGCGCGCACTGCTTGTGGTCGATTACTGGCCTCACCTTTGCGGTGGTACTCAAACCTATTGCTCTCACGCCACCATTGGTATTGTAAGTAATCTGCTGCTGGGGGTGCCCACTGCGTTGCTTCTGCAGTCAACTCAGCTAAAATAGGTAATAAAAATGACTCTGTCTTGCCAGAACCCGTACCAGATGTAACGATACCAGGGTGACCATTCTTTAATCCACGTTGCAGCATTTGCATTTGGTGAGAATAGGGTGAAAACACACTTTGTCGTAACAATCCGCCTGCAGCTGGCTTGCCAGGAAAAAGTCCAGAAAATACCATTTCAATGATAGCTCGGCGCTGCTCACGATTAAATTTCTTTAACGGGTTATGCTGTTCCTGGTCGTCTAAACAATTTTCTAATGCAATATCGGCTGTTTGGTAGCGCAGAATAGGTTCGATAAAAGGCTCTGGCATTAAATTGCCTGGCTGCCGCAATAAACGCTGTCTTTCTTGACTTAAATCTTCACGACGCAATCGATAAACCGTATCTAAGTAAGAAAGATAAAGTTCTAAAATGTTATAGTAAGCCCCTATTGGATCTAGCATATTATTCTCTTATATATTTAATAAATCTTTTAGCCACTCTTGACCTTTTTCAAGCACTTGGGAGCAGTCCTCGCCAGCTACCGCTACCTTTTGATAAGCAAGCTGGGTACAGCTTTTAGGAACAATTGAAAGCTGTCGTGATGACTCTTTGTTATATTCAATCTGACTATTAAGCTTAATGGGGGTACTAAACCTTGATAATTCTAGCCACGTCCGCTCATGATCAATAAAATTGTCATCGATAGTAGCTACAACAAGTAGATTTCTTGGTCTTTCAGAGCTATATAAAACGCTTATTAGGCTTGGCAACCATAAGTCTATGGCAGTTCGTTGTAAACCATCAAGCCAAACTAAATAATATTGATTTAAGTTTGCTGCTGCCATTGACCATGCTCTTGCAAAACTAGTTTTGGCTCCTTGGTTTGGTTGCACCCATAAATCATCTAAGTTTAAAACATTTGGACCTAAGGAAACCCGAAAAACCTCACTACCTGTCACAATTTCTGCGTATTTAGACATGAGAACTTCTGCAGATGTGGGTGGTAAAAGAACCAGATCACCTGAGCGTAAAACGCTATCAAATGTAATGAGCTCTAACAATGATATGGCTGTTTTCTTTGCAACTTCTTGTAGTTTAATATAGAACTCCGAATCATCCACATATGGCACATCATCTCTTACCAACCCTCTCGACCATGGTGGTGACATAGAATCTATAGGTTTAACCAACTTTCCTTGACGATCTAAAGCTTTTTTGAAACGCTCTACAAGAGATGTATTTTCTTGGTTATCTAACTCTTTAATGTCACCAAGTGTTTGATTCAGATTATTAATTTCTGTCAGTAACTGTTGGCTCAAATCTGAAATCTTTTTCTGTAGCTCATCTTTAGCTATTTTCTGATGTTCTAATACGTCATAGTTTTCTTGGATGCTCTTTTCTAAAGCCTCTTGTTGTGATACCAGGTCTGCTAAATCTGCTCTAACCTCTTGTTCAATAATAGGTTGCATCTTTTGGCGGTAGGCATTACTTGCCGCTTGGTGAGCTATCTCCAACTTCTCCTGAAAAGGTTGCATATTTGATAAAGTATCGACTACTTGTTCTGGCTCTATTAACGACCTTGTAACCCTTTGCTTATATCCTTCCAACCATTTACGTGTGTCAGCCCAGTCTTCTTGTTCTACAATGTTTAGCGCCCGATCTAATAAGCTAACTAGATCCGCCCGTTGCTTTCTAGTAGTAGTTTTTAGATACTCATCATAATCCCTTAGTTTAGCCAATAAGTCATGTAATATATCGACGTCTAGCTTCCATGTTATTTCGCGAATGAAATCGCCAACAGTCACATCAGGTATTTTTATAAACTGCCCTTCAAAAGTATCTCCATCAAAGATTGCACTGTTAAAAGAATAAACCTCCACGTTTCTTGTTTTAGCCACATAACGACCATTACGAGGATGTGATATGACTTCAACAAGGGCACATTCTGTGTCAGATAGTGCAACAATAACTTCACTTGGCTCTGCATCAATGGCATCAATACTTCCTAAGCCAAACTCTACTAACTTATAGCGTATTTCTTCTGAATCCATATGCCTGCAATCAATAACGACTACAGGCTTCTCCCATTCCTCACTAATATAATGATCATGCTCTTTATCAGAGGGATAATTGTTGTGCTCACTGATTTTTGGATTCAATTTAGCCGTAAAAGTAATGAATTGACCTTTAGTCACAGCCACATCGTGTAACGCGGGAACGAATACCTTACCTACGGGCGCTAAATCACTGGTTAAGGTCTGTTTTTCCCACTTACCATCTACTGCCTTTGCAATACCAATGATTCGTGTGTGAGGTCGAGGAGTATAGTCAATTTGACCAAGGTACCGTTGTTCTGACATATTTTTTCCTATTTTTAAGTGTAGCTTATGCGGCTACCGCGATGGCGCTGCTTAGCAATTGTGAGAATAAGGTTTTTCGGCTCAAATTTATGATTACTTTGAATAGCCGCACCAAATATTATTCGTAATTGACTCAACTGTTCCTCACTCACGGCATATTGATACTGTGAATATTTAGATATAATGGCAGGTCCAGACTGTAGACCAGTTAATCGCCGTAACCACTTAGCGATAGGCAACGGTAAGTGGCCATTCAAACTTTGCCGTTTTAACAACCCATCATTGTAAATAAACACTGACTTTTTTATTCGTCGTGCATACTCCAAAATTGCAGTATTGCGTTGTGTTGTAATGAAAATCTGCTTTTCATCAATCGCGTACACATCTCTATCATCATCACGTACAAACCTCACTAGCCTTTTATCAGTAGAGATACTTTGTTCTAACGGAACAAACAGTCCTGGCTCAGCTTTCCAAATGCTAGACAACTGACGTCCCATAACGGACCTATTTTCTACTGGCCAACACTTTGGAGCTGGTTTTGCGACAATATTTCTACCAATTTCAATGCTCCAATTAAGCTCTTTTGCTAGTTTCTCAATGTTATCACCATACAAGCTTATAATAGGAGCTGCCCACTCTAACTGAGCATTAATATGTATCTCAACATTCTGTCTTATAGCTTCAACTTTAAGTATTTCTAGCTCTCTATTGGCAATAGCACCTTCAACGATTGCGGTCAAACCGCCTGTTAATACAATTTTTGGCGCTTGTACACGCCAAACACGTCCCCGCCATCGTCGATTCAGATCTTGCTCAAGCCAACCTGCTTCCTCTAAAGACCGTAGCACATCCCAGACCATATATTTAAGCTCAGATCTTTTAGGTAGAGCTGTCTGCAAGATAGCAATAACCTCTGACTCTGACCGAGGAGCTTGTGCACGAGCGTATAGAGCCTCCAATGCGTCGCACAAGCGATTCGGAAATACGCCCGTCGAAACCATATGTTGAGTTTCAATTATTGGTGTGCCTGATTGATAATCAAATTCTACCGACGCTTCAAATCCATCTTTTCTTTGCGACCATAAATCATTGAGTGGGGCACTATCAAAAAACTGAATTCTTTTCGATGTGACTTCGTCATAGCCACTTGTTTGTGTTAAGTGCCATTCTTTGTTTATTAAGTCATCATCGATAATCGTAACGATGTTGTCCTCAATTTGAACTTTTAATGTTGGGTTTGTGCTAAATTCACTATTGGGTTTAATTTTGACAAGTGGTAAGTATCCTAAACGTGCCAGCCATTTACCACGTCCTAGTGGGATTCCTCCTTCAAAACTTAACCCCTTCTCTGATGTGTTTTTCCCCGCTACACCTTGATTATAGGTTAACTCTAATACAGCTTGTAGCGGCATACTTTCAGAAAAACACCACTCTCTAGTAATATGACTAGGATGTTGGAACTGCTCAATGATTTCTGTGCGATTAGTTAGAATAATAGCTGTGTCTTCTGAATCAGGTTGTCTGTCATCCTGTGTCCATAGTCCACCATGGCGTTCTAATAGGACAATACATCCATTATCTAGTAAGGTCTTAACTTGCTTTGGTATCCGATACAGTTTTAAAAACTCTACAAAGCTCCCTTGCCAAAAAGTCTCTTCTAAATCTTGGCGGCGATTTCCTTTTGCTAAAACCACCTCTTCTAACTCATCACCATCCCACCCACCAAACCTGACCGATACCGACCATAGTAAAGTATGGCTTTTTGAATCTTCTCGACTGATTTCAGACAAAACACTTAGTATTAATTGCCAGAAGTAGTGGCTTCCTATAGATTGATCGCTTTCATAAAGTATTTTTAGCGCAGATAAGTCTTTTTGTATTAACGCTGGTAGCTCCCAATAATAATCTTCATTTAGCTCAATTAGCAAAGATACCGGGCTTTCAAATGCCCTATAACTTAGTTTTTTTAATACATCTTTGAGTCGTTTTCGATCATCACGAGAAGGGTATGCCAACTTCACGGCATAGCCGATAACGGTCATATTTCCTATATCTTTAGGTAAAATAATTCTTCTATAACTCTTACCTTGCTGGATTTGACTATCTATCCATTTCGTTAAAGCCAGCCATAAACTATTAATGCCGCTTACACCTTGCTCAGCACCTTGATTGTCAGCAAGTAAAGCGCCTAATCTTTCTCGATATTGATTACTATCCCCTGCATTGGTCGTCGTAGCAGCGATTAAACAAGATAATATTAAAAAATGAAAATGATGATATGCTCTTACTCCTTGAACCTTGTTTACTTTTTCTCCTAGAAAGCTCCTTACTGATTTTCTAGTAAAGATTGACATGAATGCATTTTGAATTTCTTCATCGGAGTATCCATTCATACCTATTGCATCTGCTAAGCCCGCTGGAGTTACATCCAAATTAATTATCTCTGAATCGCCATACGGCCCTTCTGTACTTAAATAGTGGTGCTGTAGAGATGTGATCCACTCTTTCTCTGTCAAACTAGCCAGAGTCTTTTGTATTGGCTTTAGCACCATGACTTGTCCTTACATGTTGTTTGATAAATTCGCAACGTTCACTTACATGCTACTGTATTTACGACATATCTCTTTGGCAGGTAATCCTAAATCTGCTTCTTTTAAGACTGATACTAAATCGATTCATCTTCGTACTCGCGGTGAACAGCAATATAGTGATAAATTTGTACAGCTAGCAAACTACCAAAAATCCTTTTGGATTATCTAGACTGAAAGCGTTTAAAATCAGGATATAGTCGCCTAGTAAGCTCATAAATCTCATCCTCTGCCTTCATCCCTCGCTTATCAGGGTTTGGATAAGCCGCAGCAGTAAGTATCAATCGGGGTAGCTCTAAGTGGTGAGAAAACACCCTCGCAAGCTCTTTTCTTAAAAAATCAAGCCAAAACGAAACCGTCTGTGCAGGCGTATGAGGATCTGGCGTACTATAAGTAAATAAATCTGCGTTAAGACAATATTCCATACGGAACGCAGCTGCCATACAATCATGCAACCACTGCAAAGTTCTATGATCAAAACTATTCAGCTCATCTCGCAAGTCGCTCAGTTCTGTACGGACATCAACTACCCTTTCGGCATGGCGATGCTTATCGATAGCAAAGTCAATGATGATTCGTAATGCTTCTCCGTAGCTGTCATGCTGGATCATTCCTATACGAATAGAATCTCCTTGAAACTCAGTACCCACTATCATCGTTAATCCCTGTTGATAAACTTATAGCGTATTAAATTAATAAGCAATAAAACACTATATCCACCCTATTTTTCAGAACACTTAAGCCTTCAAATACGATAAGATAGCGCTATAATTGCACATTAGCCTGCTAATTTACACCCGTAATTCATCGAAAGAGACCTCCATGGCATTTAACCAAACCCAGTTTTTTGAAGATTTAGAAAAATTAACCACCAAAGTCATTGATAAGAATAAACAAGACGACTTTATCTTTGATTTTCTAAAGCTACTCGATGTCTCGAAAACCACGATAACGGCACTTAAAAAGAACGATAGCCGTTTTAACGTTGCCGCCAACCCTGAAGCTGGTGAGGTTGCCAATAAGCATCGCATCTACTTCAAGCCTGTCGCTGAAGGCCAAGACCTTGCTAAAACCCTAAGTGAGGTGATAAGCAGTCCAATCATTAATCAGCACAAAATCCGTATGGTAATGGTGACAGACTTCAATACAGTACTGATTAACGACACTAAGTATGATGAGACGCTTGACTGCGACTTTACCGATCTTTATAAAAACTACCACTTTTTATTGCCACTTGCCGGCCTAGAGCGTGCGCGTGAGTACTCAGAGCACCCAGCCGATGTGCAGGCGTCAGAGAAAATGGGGCGTTTGTTTGATCATATTCGTAAGCTCAACGAGTTTAATACTGCTGATGACTTACATGCGCTTAATATATTTTTGACGAGACTACTGTTCTGCTTTTATGCCGAAGATACGGGTATCTTTAAGCCAGATCAGTTCCATGATGTGATCGATGGCACTACCAATATAGATGGCAGTGACGTCGATAGCGTCTTATATGAGCTGTTTGACATTCTCAACTTACCTGAGTCTAGCACCGAGCGCGATGCCAAGCCCACTCACCTAAGTGCATTCCCCTATGTGAACGGTAGCTTATTTGAATATCCCTTTGCCATCCCGGAGTTTGATGCACGCACCCGCCGTATCTTGTTAGAGTGCGCACGTTTGAGCTGGGCCGAGATTAACCCCGATATTTTCGGCTCCATGTTTCAAGCGGTGATTGACCCTGAGCAGCGTGGCAGCTTAGGACAGCATTACACCAGTGTTAGCAATATCATGAAGGTCATTCAGCCGCTATTCTTAGATGAGCTACATGAAGAGCTAGACGCGGTGAGAGCATTAAGTCATGACAATCGCCATAAGAATAATAAAGCCGAACGTTTAGATGCCCTACTTAAGCGTATCAGCCAAATCAAAATATTTGACCCAGCGTGCGGGTCAGGCAACTTCTTGATCATTGCTTATAAAGAGTTACGCAAACTAGAGATCGATATATTAAAGGCACAACGCGATTTACTAGGCTCTAATGACAATCTATTAGGTCTAGGCTTTGATAGTGTGGTCAGCTTAGATAACTTATACGGTATCGAGTATGACGACTTTGCCAGTCAGATTGCACGCTTGTCACTGTGGCTCGCTGAGCATCAGATGAATGTGCTGTGTGAGCAGGAATTTGGTGTCTCTCAGCCGATGCTACCGCTGAAAGACAGTGGTCATATCATTTATGGCAATAGCTTGCGTATCGACTGGCAGGACGTCTGTCCGAATAATAGCACGGATGAGATTTATATTATCGGTAATCCGCCGTTTGGGGGCACAACCAATAGAACTGACGAACAAGCTGAAGACATGAAAATTGTTTTTGGAAAAAAAGTTCTTAAATATTTAGATTATGTGTCCTCTTGGTTTTGGAAAGGTTCACAGTATATTGCTAACTCTAATGCCGAGCTTGCTTTGGTATCTACTAACTCAATTGCTCAAGGTGAGCAAGTAGCCATGCTATTCCCTGATATTTTCAAATTAGGTATCCATATTCGCTTTGCTTATCAAACGTTCCCTTGGACTAACAATGCTAAGCACAATGCGGCTGTACATGTGATTATTATTGGTCTTTCTACTCAAGGTCGCAAAAATAAAACAATATATAAGCTTGTTAATAAATCATGGCATAGTGAGAAAGTAGAAAATATTAGCCCATATCTCGTATCAGGAAGCAATATTACTGTAGAGGCGTTAAGAAAACCCATTCAGCCAAGAACTAAAATGATATTCGGTAATAAACCTACTGATGGTGGATTTTTATATCTAGATGAAAGTGAGAAAAGTAATTTTGAGTTCAACGAACCATCTTCAAAACAATATATAAAACAAATTTTAGGAGCAAAAGAATTTTTACATAGCCAGCAAAGGTGGTGCTTATGGTTCGAGGGTGCTGACTTAAAAAGTCTGGTTAAATATCCTTTAATCAAAGAAAGATTAGATGGAGTGAAAAACTTAAGAGAAAATAGCGATGCAGAATCAACTAGGGATTATGCCAAATATCCACATTTATTTCGACAAATAGCTCAACCTAAAGAAGGCAACTATATTCTTGTACCTAGGGTTTCCTCAGAACGTCGTAAATACGTACCAATGGGTTTCTTTGACCATACAATAATATCATCAGATGCTAATCAAATGATCCCTAATGGCACGCTATTTGATTTTGGCATTTTAAACTCTCTTTCTCATAATGATTGGATGCGATTGGTTGCTGGTCGCCTAAAAAGTGATTACCGATACTCTGGGACTATCATATACAACACCTTCCCCTTCCCTGACGCCACAGACGATCAGAAACAGCATATTGAAACCTTAGCAGAAGAAATCTTACTCGCTCGCGCTAACAATGCTGGCATGACTCTCGCAGAGTTATATGACCCTGATAAGATGCCTGATGATTTAAAGCAAGCGCATAGCACGTTAGACGACGCGGTGGACAAGCTGTATCGCCCGCAAGGCTTTGCCAATACCGAAGAGCGTTTGGCGCATTTGCTGGCACGTTATGAGCAGCTTATCGAAGCGGAAAAGCAAAGTAAGACGAAAAAGAAAGCTAAGTAGCTTATTTGGCATTAACATCCATACCAAAACAATATCAAACCCCTTATAAAGAGCGTTCTATTATGTTTTCCAAAATCTTATCAAGTGCAGCAATTGCTGCCCTACTCGTGTTTTCTGCGGGTCAAGCATCAGCTGCGTCGCAAAGTGACCTCATATCGCTAAAAGGCAAAAATGGTCAAGACCTTCCTGAAGGCGATATGTTTATATTGTTTGCATGGATGGAAGATGGCTGTATCGGTGATGGTCCCATTTATAGCTCTATCAATGAACATCATAATAAATTCATTGATAAATCGATGAAAATGAAGACCCTTGCAGAACCGAATGCAAATGATGATATTTATGAGTTTTCTATAACACCTAGATCTCAATGGACCCCTGGTTATAGCCCACTCATAAAGGATATCAGCATGCATACTAATTATGAATATACTGAATACCATATTAAATTTGCAAATGGTGTCAAATACCGTGAACAACCTATAACAGAGTATCAATATAAGTTTAGACCTGAGTCAGAAGGTGGTGCACACGTCCTGAAGTTTGCCAAGAATGCAGATATGCAAAGCGTGTGGAAACACTTCAAAACACGTCAGACATCACACTGGATGGACGGTGTCTTTGATCAAAAGGCTGAGTTTGATCGTAATGATAATACGATAACTTGTGTTTATTAGTTTCACACTATTGCTATGACAAATGAGCTTTATTTTTACGACGCTACAGACTTACAAGCATCTCTACCTATGATGAATCGACTATGACTGCCACTGTTAATATCCTAAATCAAAATTACGCCCGCACGGGTCAAAGTAAACAGAACAACGAGCTTGGCATGCGTGAAATGCAGGCGCGTGCATTTGAGAAGCGTCATAGCCAGTATTTGCTTATTAAGTCGCCGCCTGCCTCTGGTAAGTCACGTGCCATGATGTTTTTGGCACTCGACAAGCTGATCAATCAAGGTATCAAAAAGGTCATTATTGCCGTCCCAGAGATGAGTATCGGTAAATCCTTTAAATCAACGCCGCTGAGCGACTTTGGATTCTTTGCCGATTGGGAGGTGGCAGACCGCTATAACTTATGCTTAAGTCTCGCTCAAAGTGATACACGTAAGACTGCGATATTCTCAGAGTTTATTAGCCAAGATGTAGATGACAGCGCCCTACCCCAAGTATTAGTCTGCACCCATCATAGCTTTCGATATGGTTTTGACAAAGTGATTGAAGATGGCGGCAGTATTGAGCTATTTAACGATGTGCTGATCGGTATTGATGAGTTCCATCACGTGTCAGCGGATGACTCTAATCGCTTGGGTGCCATACTAGATGGCATTATGACACAGACTAGCGCGCATATTGTGGCAATGACGGGTTCATATTTCCGTGGTGACTCAGTACCCATCTTGTCAGACAACGACGAAGAGAAGTTCGATAAGGTAACTTACACCTACTACGAACAGCTGAATGGTTATGAATACTTAAAATCATTAGGGCTCGGCTATCACTTTTATAAAAAATCATTTTTTGATGCCTTAGATGAATGCTTGGACACCAGTAAGAAGACCATCATTCACATTCCTAACGTCAACAGTCTCACTGCTGAGACAGACAAGTATGAGACCGTTGGCCGTATCATAGATGTCATTGGTGAAGTTGAGTCTCGTGATGATATTACTGGTGTTATGACAATACGCGCACATGACGGTAAGCAATTGCTACTCGCAGATCTAGTGACTGATGACGCTATGCGGGCGAATACTCAGGCTTACTTAGCAGATATTACCTCTCGTGATCAGATGGATATCATCGTCGCCCTTGGGATGGCAAAAGAAGGCTTCGACTGGGAGTATTGTGAGCACGTATTAACGATTGGCTATCGCGGCTCACTGACCGAGGTGGTGCAGATCATTGGACGCTCGACACGAGATAGCCAAGGTAAACACCATGCTCAATTTACCAACCTAATCGCTGAGCCAGAAGCCGATAAGTCGACTGTGACAAGCTCTGTTAATGACTTATTAAAAGCCATTACGCTATCGCTACTGATGGAACAAGTGCTCAAACCTAACGTCAACTTTAAACGCCGCAGTGAGATAGACCTATTAGGGACGCAAGACTTGCCGGCAGGTACGGTTATCATTGACGACAGCGTCAACCCTCCGTCTGATCGAGTCATGGATATACTAAACCAAGACCGTGATGAGATATTGGCCCAGCTCACTCAGAACACTGAGACAGTCAAAAAGTATATTGCCGCCGAAACCAATAATGTCGAGACTGAAGCGGTATCAGACTCCGTCATCCCAAGTATTATCCGTAGTAAATACCCAGCGCTAGACACTGATGAGGTACGGCAAGTACAAGAAGGCGTCATGCAGTATATGGCCATCAACCGCCAAGGCGGCGTGGTTGAGGGTAAGGATATTCCTGAGGATGCGGTCATCGAAAATGAACGATTTTTCGTTGAGCAAGGCACTGAGTATGTCGATATCGCTACTCTGAACGCTGAACGGAAAGGTCAGCTCAACGAAAGTGACATCATTAAAGAGCGCCACTTGCCAGCTGGCGCAAAAATTTACAACCCTAGCACCAAATCAAGTAGTAATAGCGACTCGAACCCTAGCAACGGTTTTGTCAAAGTCGGCAGTAAGTTTGTCAATGTAAACAACCTTCCTATCGATCTTGTGCGCTCCGTCAATCCCTTTCATGATGCGTATGAAGTTCTCTCTAGGACAGTGGACAAAGAAGTACTGCAAACCATCAATGACGTCGTCCATGCCAGCCGCTCTACTGTCACTGAGGAAGAAGCGGTCCTGATGTGGCCAAAGATCGTTGCATTTATGAAAAATAAAAATCGTCAACCTGATAAAAACTCAGAGGACGCTATCGAGCGACGTATGGCTGAGGTTATCACTTATGTCAGAAACCAAAAAGCAAAACGAGACGCCAATAGTCATGATTAAACTCGATGAGATCTATCAAAGTCGTGAGTACAAAACGCTAGACGATATTTTTATCAATGACAGTACTGGTCTACTTGATGATATTAAGCCTACTACCAAAAGCGCAGATACTAATAGTGTTTTAGCGCAGCAGTTTGACACTATCAACCTTTTTATCGATCAACAGGGACACGTGCCTAGTAGCAGTGCCAACGATATTAATGAAAAGATACAAGCTCGCCTGTTAGCGACCATACAAACTAACCACGCAGACTCGCGAGAACTGCTAGCTTTAGATAGACATGGTTTATTAACTGCTCAAAGTGCGGCCTCTACCCTATCTGACGACAAACCCACACTCTCAGACAAAAGTATAAGTAATAAGAATAATGAGTCTGAAAAGACAAATAGCGCTGGCACTGAAAAAGCTGAGCCGGTAGTTGAGGTTGTTAGCGAGCCTCCTGTGATTAATAGTCTAGATGATATTTTTAACAGTGACGACCTAGGGATTTTTGACAATATTCATTCTGAAATCCTAATCAGTGATCATAAGGCTAATACACGTGCCAGCTATGATCAATATAACGACGAAGATATAGCCAGCCGGTTCAAATGTAAGGACTTTTATAAATTTGAAGCGACGTTTGAGCGTATATCTAAAGCCATTCAAACGGGTGCTTTTACTAAAACCAACTTTTCATCAGTGAAAGATATCAACATTGGCAGCGTCTTTGTTTTAAATGGCATGCTTTGCTATGTGGCTAATATTTATAAAGCAGAGGCCAGAAAAAACACCCGTAGCCAAGAGAGATTACGCTTAATATTTTCTAATGGTACAGAGTCCAATATGCTCACTCACTCATTGGCTACCGCGCAGTATAAATACGAAAACAGCTATCAGCTGTTAATTACTGATCCCGACTGGATGGACGATGAACTGGCCAAAAACTTTGGGGACGAGCGACAACTTACCGGTGTCATTTATGTTGCTAAGCTGACTGAGACCCCAAGTGATTTAGCGCACTATAAACATCTGCACAAAATTGGCTTCTCAACCCTTACAGGAGAAGCGCGTACTAAACACTCGATTAGGGATACCGCTTTCTTGCAACAGCCTGTAGATATCATAGCTGAATGGCAAGTCTATGATGCCAATGCTCGTAGTGTGGAAAGTGTCTTGCATGCCTTCTTCTACGATCAAAGAGTCAAGGTATCTTCAAAAGCAGCAGATAATAATCTTTACAAGGCGACAGAGTGGTTCAATGTTCCCCTTGATGAGATTGAAAAAGCAATTAACCTAGTTATCGCTGGTGACATTAAAAACTATCGTATGGATGGTGCGGCTGGCAAGGTGGTTATGAAGTGATGGGCTCTTGCAGCACTAACTTATATCCATATGTTTAAAAGTTATCAGATGTGATTACCTATAATATTACGGGTCTATAAATAGTATTTATAGAAATACTGATTATCAACCACAATATGAAAATACTATGGTGATAATTCATCTAAGCCTGTTTATATAAAGCTAGCACTACAACTTGCTAATCATAATATTTGTCAGGTGGCTTTGTGAAAATCGGGGTTTGATAATAATAAAAATAGACTGACAAGCATATTTGCCATATTAAATAAATTTGGGGTTAATTTCCTCTATCCGATAAGGAGTCTATTGTGAGTTTTCAAGGCCTATCTGCTAAGTATCGGCGCTTATATCAAGAGCATGCAGGATGGCGATTGATGCGAGCAGACAATGCACCGCACATAATGGCGTTTATCTCTGATCTATTCAGTGAACGTAGCGAAGTGCCCTATAACCGAGCTAAATTACTATTAGAGGCGCAAATTGAACACAGTCGTAATCTTGGTATTTGGGAAACCCAAACCAACGCTACTACTTACCTTAATCAATGGATAGCTCAGGGCTGGCTTCGTGAACTTGATGATCTATTGACCAAAACTGATGCAACAGAAATGGTGATACGCTTTTGTCATGGGCTAGAAGAACGTAGTATTGGTGTCAGTGCCTCACACTTGCGTATCGTACAAGAAGCTGTTCGAGATTTTGTGGTCGTTACCAATGAAGATACTGATAGCCGAGTTAAGTTACTTGAAGAAAAAAAAGCAGCCATTCAGCGTCAAATAGACGATTTGCAGGCAGGTGTGGTACATACGTTGAGCGACAATGAACAGCGTGAATATATCCGTGAAATATACCAGCTTGCGTCACAACTCACCGGTGATTTTAGGTTATTAGAAGAACAAATACGTAAGCTTGATAAAGACATTCGCATACAGATGATCGACGACGCTACTTCAAGAGGCAATCTGCTAAATGAAGTTATGAAACAAGAAAATGTGTTATCAGAGACCGAAGCTGGCAGTGCTTTTGAAGGGTTTTTTCAACTATTATGTGATTACAACCGTGTCACAGAGTTTCGTGAGCAATTGCAGTATGTCTTACAAACACCTGCAGCAAAGCATTTAAGCTTACATCAACGTCAGTTTTTAGCGGATTTGATAGCAGAACTGAGCCGTGAGAGCGAAAGAGTACTTCGCATTCGCAGACGTACCGAACAAGAATTAAGAGCCTATATTGAAAGTGGCGCAATGAGCGAAAACCGTACCGTAGGCAAACTCATCAACAAGCTTGAGCAGTTGGCGGTAACCTTACGTAATGAAGAGTGCAACTTAAAATCAAACACCTCATTGTCATTGTCTGTGGGTAAGATTGAGTTGTCATCTCCAGACTCAATCAGACTAAAACAACCCGATGAGCGGCTACAAATGGGCCTCACAACACCTCATATTAATAGCCGTGAGCCAAGCGTCAAGATGCTTGCGAGTCTAAACTCAGTTAAAGTGCAAGAAGTGGCCATAAAAGTAAAGTCTATGCTCATGCAAAACAGTCCACAAACCATTTCTCAGCTTATTCATCAACTACCCATTAGTGAAGGGCTTGAAGAATTAGTTGCTTACATTCGTATTGCCCGTGCTGTAAAAGCTACTGAGCTTGCATCAGTGGAGGAAGTTATCATTAATGACAATCAAGGCAATATGTTACGTGCCAGCATACCAACAATGCTACTAACGCCTTCTTTATTCCCTGAAAATATTGAAGACTTATCGCTGTAACCATACCTTCTAATAAGACTAATTATAAAAAACTAATGACAACGGACTGAATATAGAGGATTAGAATGAGTGTATCCAATCATTTTTTTGACATGGTCATTGGTACCAACAGTGACACTGCCGTTAGTAGTAATCACGATAAGAAATCTACATCAGCGAGTAAGAACGAAACTATTAGTCCTGATAGCGAAAGTGTTAACGATGAGTCTGCGATTAAAAATACTATGCTAGACCCTATGCCTGGCGATGCCAGTCGCGTCTTAGTACATATCATGCGCCATGGGGTTATTTTTCATGCGCAAAAACCTAATTTATATCATTCATTATGCCGATATCAGTCGATGATTCAGCGCCATTTGTCTGAGGTCTACTTAACCTTAGTTTTAGATGAGCGGCAAGGTATTGCTTTTATTGCTCGTTCTGATAGTGAGACTGCAGGCAACAGCCAAGATAGCTTTGATTCAGCAAGTACAAGCCACCCTAAAGACCTGTTAGCAGATGAGCTTATAGATAGTAATGATGATGAGCACACTCACTCGCTGATTAGCAAACGCACACTGAGCTTATATGACACCTTGATATTGTTAATGTTGCGAAAATATTATCAAGAGCGCGAAACCAGTGGCGAACAAAAAATCATCATCGACATTGAACGCCTGTCATCGCTACTCATCCCTTTTTTACCATTAACTGATCATACCAGCCGAGATCTTAAAAAATTGAGCGCGCGACTCAAAGAGCTTAGCCGTCGCCATTTATTAAGTAGCATTCGCGGCAATGATGATCGTTACGAGATAACGCCTTTGATTCGTTATGTGGTCAGTGCTGATTTTTTAGAGAGTATGCTGGGTGAATATCTGCGCTTGGCACAAGGTACAACAAATACAGAATTAGAGTCACCTACTTTTGAAAATGACGATTTCGAAGATAAAAAATATTCTCAAGATGACTCCTTAAACAATCAATCTACAAACAAAGTAAAATCCGAAAAAACTTCCAATAATCAATCTGTAGATAATCAGTCCGATTTATTTGGCGAATGAGGATGAATATAATGCAACAATCATCAAATGACGCGACTCTGAACATCACGCCACTTAGCCAAATACGCTTAGCCAAACTGTCTGTATTTAATTGGGGGTCATTCCATGGGTTACATACGGCAAATATCGACGTGGAAGGAACCCTCATCACAGGAGATAATGGCTCAGGAAAGTCCACCTTAATTGATGGATTAATGGCACTGCTCATGCCTGCTGGTAGAGCGACTTTTAATGTCGCAGCAGCACAAAATGACAAAAGTGACCGCTCACTAATCAGCTACATGCGTGGCAGTTTTGGCTCAGCGCACGATGGTATCAACACTAAGGTAAAAAGTAAGCGCGATAAAGGTGTTATTACAGGACTATCTGCTGAATATCTCAGTGACGATGGTCAAAAAATGACTTTATTGGCACTATTTTGGACGACTGTCGCTAGTAACTCGTTAAGTGATGTGAAAAGACTGTATGTCGTCGCTCAAAAACAGTTGCCACTGTCAGAGGTCTTAGATCAGTTTGCTCAAGGCAATGTCCGTAAATTAAAACAATGGTTAAGCATGCAGCCAGAAGTAACTTGCTGTGATGATAATTTTGGCGACTATCAAGAGCTGTACCGACGCATGCTCTATATGGACAACCCAAACGCGCCGGCCCTTCTCTCGCGAGCGCTGGGTCTAAAAAAGATTGATGACTTAACTGAGCTGATTCGTACGCTGGTACTTGAGCCAAGTGGCGTTCGTGATGACGCCAAAGAGATTGTGAAAGAATTCGGTGACTTGGTTGCCATTCATACTCGCCTGCAAGATGCCAAAGAGCAAGTTACCCACCTTGAACGCTTACCAAAGCTTGCTGATGATATCGTAAAAACACAATTAGTTATTAATGACACTTCTAAGCAAAAACAAGCGCTGCCGATCTATTTTGCTCAGTGCTACGCCAAACTATATCAGCAAAAGCAACAGCAGTTGTCACAACAGCTAGAGCAATTAGAGCGCGATCTTGCGCAAATCGAACAACAAGAGCGTGATGCTACTGAAACAGTAAACCGCTGCCGTGATGAATATATGAACCTCGGCGGCAATCGCATTGATAGCCTAAAAAAAGACATCCAAGCTACTAAAGATACCCTTAACCGCACCAATGCGAACGCCTCTCGTTACCAAATACTATGCCGTAACCTAAGTATTAAAACCACTTTAGATGAGCAGACTTTTCACAGCAATATTACTCAAGCCAATAATATTCAAGAGCATCTCGCTGAGCAAGAAGCAGACCGTGAACGTGAATTTGGTGACTGCGCCATTGCTTTAAATGAAACTGAGGAACACCATCGAGAGCTATCAAATGAGATTGAAGCACTTAAAAGCCAACCTAACTCAAATATTCCACCGAAGTTTAACCAACTAAAAGACGCAATTTCCCGTAGTTTAGGCATTGATCCTAATACACTCATGTATATCGGTGAATTGGTCGATATAGAAGAAGATGAACAAGATTGGCAAGGCGCTATCGAGCGAGCACTTGGAGGATTAAAAACCACATTACTTGTACCAAAAGAGTATTACTCGCTTGTTACTAAATGGCTTAATAGCCAGCACACAGGATTACATGTCCGTGTACAAGTAGTATTGGATAATCAACAAGCTAAGAGCCATACTGCATTTAAAGCTGACGGTTTTTTATGTAAGCTAAAATGGCGTACTCACTCTTATCGTGACTGGCTCAAAACATTTTTATCTCGTTATGATTTGCTGTGTGTGGCTAACACCGAACAGCTCGACCGCACTGCTTTTTCAATGACTCGGCAAGGATTAATTCATAAAGAAAAAGGCCGCTTTGATAAAAAAGACTTGCAGAGTATTAATGATAGGCGTCATTGGCAACTGGGCTTTAGCAACAAAAACAAGCTCGCATTGCTGCAAGTAGAAATAGAGCAGCTCAAAACAAAGCTGCAAGAAGATAGTAAACACTGGAAAGATGCACGCGCAGCCATGCGTAGTGTCAGTGAGCAAATATCCTCATGGAAGAAGTTAGAGGAATTTGAATGGTCACAAATCAATGTACCGTATTGGCAACAAAGACTGGAGCATGAGGAACATGAGCTAAGCGCTATTGAAAACGCCCAAGGCGATTTAAAACAAGCTAAAGTACGCTTTGATAATGCTGAAGAAGCTTTATCTAAAGTCGCTCAAGATAAAAAAGAGAAGGTGCGTCAAAACGGTGCAAAAGAGCAAGAGTTATCATCTGTGCAAAAGGAGCTTGATAGATCTAAGAGATTAGCTGAAGTAGAGTTAGATGAGCAGGTAAAACAGCAGCTAAAGGCGTTGGTTGGTAATATCGAGCTTGACAATTCTAGCTATCAAACGCAAATAACCAAACAGCTTGAAGAAAAAATAAACGAAAACCAAAGTAGGCTCAACAAATATACTCATACAGCTATCGGCATTATGAGTAGCTATAAATCAAAACCACAATGGCAGGCTTATACGGTTGAATGGGAAACAGGGCTGAATGGTATGGATGACTATATCGCCCATTTGAACCAATTAAGCAATGAGGGATTACCTGAGTTACTGGATGAATTTAAAAAACGCTTAAACAAACATGCCACTCAATCGCTGGCACGTCTAAGTAATCACTTATCTATGGTGCATGACGATATTCGTCGGCGTATTGGACATATCAATGAGGTATTAAAGAAAACTGAGTTTAGGCAAGACTCTCATCTTAAGCTCAGTTTAAAACGTGAAAACTTCTTGCATGTACAAACCTTTAACCAAAAACTCAATCAGGCCCTCTCTGCGGTGAACGACGATAACCATACAAGAAGGTTTTACCTACTTAAAGAGGTCATCGACATATTGGATAAAGCTACTAGCTCCACTTCGAGTACTACCCTTGAAAGTTTACGTTTATTAGACCCTCGCTATCAGCTGGCATTTTTTGCTGAAGAAATTGATAACGATACACAAGAGGTCTTGGACGTGCTCAGCTCATCAAGTGGCAAATCGGGCGGCGAAAAAGAATCTTTTGCGGGTATGATTGTTGCAGCAAGCCTCGCTTATGTGTTAACGCCCGATGGCTGTGATATGCCAATATATAGTACTGTGTTTCTGGACGAAGCTTTTTCAAATACTGCCGAACAAGTTAGTCGCCGCGTACTAAAAGTATTCAAAAAGCTAAACATTCATGTCAACTTAATCACCCCATTTAAGAACCTAAATTTGGCACGTGAATCTGCCAGAAGCTTACTGATTGCTGAGCGTAACCAAGAACATCATGAAAGCCGATTATGCGAAGTTACTTGGAAAGAAGTGGATAACATCCTGGCAAAGAATAAGCTTGAACAGTTCTCCCAAGACAACCAAGAAATTGCAGAATTAGGTATTGAGCTTCATGACTAAAGAGATGATAACTACAGAAACACCAAATTGGGGTTTGATGCCTGCAGCCGTCATCACACAACTAAAAAAGCGAGAGTGGGACAATCTACCACGCCTTAAAGCCCGTTTAAAAAATGAAAGAGCCTTCCCTATTGTCATAAGCCTAAAGCCTCCCAAAACAGGTAATGAATTACTCAACCATACACTGCATTTCCACGAATTTGTGCAAGCGTGGCGTAATTTTGCTTTCGCTGATATGGTGCAATGGCAGCATAATAGCTTTCGACATTTTTCTGAACAGACCCTTCCTATCACTTTAACTATTCCTAATATTCAAGCACTGTCTGAAATATTAGGCGCATCGGCACGCCAGCAGCTTAAAGACTGGCAAAAAAAACTAAGCTACCTTCATACCGAAATCGCTAAAGGCATGACAATGTCATCTGCTAACAGTACAAATAAGATTGCAGATAGCTGGCATGAGAATTTATTTTTTGCTCTCATTGATATGTTAGAAGTTGTTGATAACTTGAGTGCTGATGATCTAAAGTTACTGGTCGCGCTTATACCGCAATTAAAAAAAGGAATGGGTGCCGGGCTATACTTGCGCGCTTTGCCAGTATGTTACGTTGATACCAAGTTTATAGAAACCTATCACAAGCTTATCGAGACCTTATTGGAAGCTTTTTATCCTGGGCAAATCAAAGAACAAGGCTTAGCTTATTGGCTCGGATGCTTGGATAAGCCTAAAGGCTGGTTAATGGTACGACCTTTGTGCCCTGATACAAGATATGCTTTATCTGGCTTGCCTATTTTAAGATTACCGATACATGTTCTACATAGCCAAGCGCTGCCTGCTAAACATATTTTAGTCGTAGAAAATGAGCAATCTTGCTTAGCACTCCCAGAAACAGAAAACACGATTGCAGTTGCAGGGGGTGGTAAAAATATTAATTGGATGAATGCTGGCTGGTTACAGAAAAAGACAGTAGCGTACTGGGGCGATATTGACTCTGAAGGTTTAATGATATTAAGCCGCGCCAGAGAATACTGTCCAAAGTTGACCGCTATCATGATGGACGACCAAACGATAAAACAGTTTATCAATCGTATGGTAGATGAGCCGGACTCTATAAATCATGAGCCAACACACTTAACTCATGACGAGTTAACATTATTTACAGAATTGCGCCGAGGAATATATGGCTTTAAGAGATTAGAACAAGAAAGACTTCCAAGCGAATATATTAAACAAGCATTGGAAAAGTGGCTCGATAAGCCTACTCCATATTCTTCATAATTGCTATTTAGCTTAAAAGATCAATTATTTGAGATTTCGCTACGATTGATAATATCTTTGCTAATTTATTTCCTTATCGTAGTTATGTCTCAAAATACTTAGCCTCTAAAACTACTGAAGTTACTCATACTGATCTACTCTCCCCGTAGCAATTTTTTATTTTTAGAAATTGTAACTGATATGTAAGTTTAAAAGTAAACATAAGCAAAAATTAGAGTTTTTGCTTATATCCACACTTTATAGTAGTTTTTTTTCATTGCTATTTATATTTATTTAATTCTAATCATTGTATTGTTGAATGACATTAACAAAGATGAAGATTTAACTATGTATATTAAGAAAAAGAAATGGGCTGATTACACACATGATGAGCTCACATTAATGAAAGAAACTGTAGCGAATGCATCTGCTGACACTCCATTTTCGCCTGAGTACGCAGCGGCCTATCTAAACAAATCCGTGAACACTCTGCAGTATATGCGCTGTCATAAGTCTGATGCAATAACGTACAGTAAAACTGGTGGCCACATTGTATATCGGCGTAAGAATTTGGATGCTTATCTGGATAAATGTGAGAAAAAATGTACATCTAATTTTTGATTAGTGACAATAGTTACTCTTTAGCTCTTTCATGAATAAACTCATATTTCATAAACTTATTTTAAGGTTAGAAATAGGCATATAAAAAAGCTACTTACATTTAAGTAGCTTTTTTATTTCAAGTCAGAGAGCCACACTAACTACAGTAACGTTTAATTAATTGTAAATAACTTATAAAAATCAAGTTGTAAAGAAAAAATCCTCACCGACCAACTCACCATCCTCTAGGTAATATACACCCGAAATATTTAACCTTTTTTCAGTTGATTTGGTACCTCCGTACATCGCAATCTTCTCTGAAAGTATTGTCCAGATCACTCTACATCCAGTGCTTTTTTGCAGCTCTTCTAATGCGTCCTTTTTCACCATTAGGTTGTTACCAGATTCATTACCATAAAAAGAAGCGTCGAACATCACTAATTCATCATGCTTATCAACCCATGAACCAGAGAACTTATCATTTTTTAGACTCAAAGTTTCGAATAATAATCTAGCAGGTGCACTGATGTTATAGCCTAAATCACGATTTTTTATCCCTTCTGAAATATGACTTTCTGAACAAACGTAAACTTCACCTAAACTATCTTCATCTGAACCAACTCGGCGTTCATATATGTTTTGCCACCCAGAATTACCATAATATTCATTATCATAGATTTCAAGTAAAGGTGACCAGTAATACTCTAAGTTGAATATATCGTTATACCTCTCTACAGACTCAGGCATCCATCGACCCATAAAGTTTTTATTCTGTATATTTGATACGACCAGATCAAAGTCTTCATTTTTTACCAAATATGCGTTGATCATATACCATACACGTTGATATGAGCCAGAATGGTCACCATCACCTAACTTCTTATTAGGCTCAAATTCAATATGCCTATCTAGGGATAACCAGTCTTCGTTCTGAAAATGGTTTAAGATGACTTCTTTTGAATCAATTAAATCATTTTTTGAAACTACCCAATTTTCAAAATCATCACTCCACCCATTGTAATTAGGGGGAGTTATAAGACGGATGTTAGTTGAATCAGGAGGTATGAATGTAGGGTCTATATCTCTAAAAGAAGGCTCTACAGAACCGTTGTACCATATGTATTTCTTATCATCTTTCCAACGTGTTGATGGGTCTGTCATTTCAAAGTTATCCGCTACTCTAGCTACCACTTCATACATTGCCATCCACTGATATTTTTTGCCAATTCGTTCAACTCTATTTTCACCACGACCTGTATAGGGAGTGTTTCTATCAAATTCACCATGTTTTTCTGCATCATAACCAAATTTATTAAAAATTATTTCTACAGCATAATTGCTAAGCTTATCAATATTTATATTACTCCAGTTACTAAAATTAGACTGAAAAACGTAACGCCCAAAATCACCGTACCAACCTGTACCTCTACCATACTCTGTCGTCATTGAGTCTATAATTTTATCTTGAGCAAAACGATGTTTAGGAATGGTTTTATCTTCATAATCATTCGCGTACTCATTGTCAATGTCTTCATTACTAGGAATAGTTTTAGGAAACACACTTTTATATGATGGTCTAGCTAACTTCAGCTCACTTTCGCTAAAACCTACTAAATTATGACTATTAGCATATTCAATGATATTTCGAGCAAAGTCTCTTACAAGAACATTAGGATACACCTCTTCTTTAGCGAAAATATTGCTAAGGATAAAACTGGATATCTCATTTATTGATTCATGGCTCTGTGACGATAATATTGCACCATACACTGAAGCTAAAACACGCTCAAACACATAAGGATCATCTACTTCTTGAAAGGTTGATAGCAATTGAACCGCAACATGAATATGGTTTTGTAGAAGGCGAGTCAATGCTATTGTGGCATTGTCTCGTAACTTAATGTTTGAAGTTTGCTAAGAGTATGATGTGAATATCGCACAACCGCTAAGAGTATGATTGTTTATCCCAACCGTAGACTGTATCAATAGAACGTAAATAACATTTCACCCTCGGAGAAAGCCTATCAAGAGGATTACCAGTAAGATTGATACATCTCAAACTATTCAGCTGTGTAAAACTATCTGGCAGGTTTCTAAGATTACAATAAACAAGCTCAAGCTTAACAAGATTATTAAGCTCACCAATACTATTAGGTAGCTTGCCCAATTTACAATAACTGATAAAAAACTCAGTCAGACTCTTAAGTTGCCCTATGATTTCAGGCAGCTCTTTGAGGCTACAATGGTTAATATAAAGCTTCTCTAGATTAGTAAGTTGACCTACGCTATCAGGTAGCTTGTCAAACTTGCCATGACTAATAAAAAGCTCAGTTAAGCTAATAAGCTGCCCTATGCTATCAGGTAGGACTTCAAGCTTAGAGTGATTAAAATTGAGCTTAGTTAAGTTAACGAGCTGTCCGATGCTATCAGGCAATACTTTAAGTTTACAGTTGATAATATTAAGCTCAGCAAGGTTAATGAGGTGTCCAAAGCTATCGGGTAGCTCCGTTAGTTCAAGGTGAAGCAGGTCAAGGTGAGTTAAGCTCAAAAGCTGGCCTATGCTATCAGGTAGCTCTTCAAGCTCACAATGAGTAATAAAAAGCTCTGTAAGACTGCTCAGTTGTCCAACGCTGGCGGGCAACTCTTTAATACGACAACGATTAATATAAAGCTTGTTGAGGTTGGTAAGCTGTCCAATACTACTAGGTAGGTCTTTGAGATCACAGTTAATAAGATCAAGGTCATTTAAATTTTTGAGTTGCCCTATGCTGTCAGGCAAGTGCTTGAGCGGGCAATAACTAATAAAAAGCTTAGCGAGGTTAATAAGCTGCCCTATGCTGTCAGGCAGTTCTTCAATCTCACAGTGAACTATATCAAGTACCGTAAGCTTAGTAAGCTGTCCAATGCTGTCAGGTAAACATTGAATCTGACAGCGACCAATGAACATCTTAGTAAGGTTATGAAGTTGTCCAATACTATCAGGTAGCGCTTCGAGTTCACTTTGATCAATAAAGAGTTCAGTAAGATAACTCAGTTGCCCGATGCTCTCAGGTAATGCGACAAGTTTAGAGTGACTAATAGACAGTTTGGTTAGATTAGTGAGCTTACCGATATTGGGCAGTAAATGACTTGAACATATGCCACTGATAGTTATATCTACTAGATTTGTAAGGTTGGTAAGCTCATCGGGTAGATAGGCTATTCTATAGACGTCTTTTGAGTGTTGCTCATCATGTTCAGGCTCTAAGATCTCTAGCTTTTTTAGGGCTAACAGTGATTCTTTATTACGAGGAATTTCAGAATGCTTGAGCTCAAACTCATCTGCCCACGCCCATATTTTCTCAATCCAGTTGTCATTAGTATTTAATGTTTTATTAGAAGTATCAGACTGATGAATGTCCTGATGGTAGTTATTATTGTTTGGATTCATAGCTTTATTCCTTATAACAACTTGAACTATTTTTCTTATGCCAGAATAACGTTAGTATCCTGACATAGGTTTATGCAGCCCTATGCTACACATAGTCGAGATAGTCTTTAGCTAAATAGTCTTTAGCTAATTTGCAAGGGGTTTTTTACCATTCATGATCTGCAGCACAAAGGTTCCGGACATTGTAATCAGTAGGAAACCATGGAAGGCCTCCATCGCGGTCATAAATCGAAGATGTCCGTTAGGCATGAGGTCACCTCGCCCAAGCGTTGTGTAGTTAACTAGCGAGAAGTAAAAGTAGTCCATAAAGGTAAGGGAGGCACTGCCGTTGGATGAGGACGAGACGAGGTCACCAACCTGAAAGTTATGCACAGCAACCCAAAAGCCAGTCGCATAAAGCAGTGCCTCAAGGATATGAGCCAGCACGATTGAGGCAACTGCGACCCCAAGGCAGTGTCCCGGATGGCGCGACGGCGTCACAAACTGTGACGAGAATTTTAATACGCCATAATGTATTGCTGTGCAGACAGCGATTAGAATCGCTGCCATTATAATTGCCAGAATCACTTTTTATCCTTTTTGAGGAAGGAACGACATTAAAGGAAGATTACCCTATTTATTTTAACTAATCCTGTATAATTTTTTCACTATAGCTAACGACTACGCATAAGCACTAGAGTCTATTCAGATAGGTCATTACGCAGTCATTTGAATCAGTCAGCATATGTAGTAACAATCCTAGACCAATTATTCTATAGGGCTTTGGTAGAAATAGCATAGCCGCATAAACTGCCATTGCATAGTAAGTATGTAATGGATGAAAATTAATACTACAGCGATCAGGTAAGAAAACAGGTGTTGCTAGCAAGTGATCTAAATCTACCAGCATGGTTGCTAAAAGAATCAAATATACTCGTTTGTAATCATCACGAAAAAAAGTATAGGCAATAATCAACGGCATGCCAAAATGCAGGAAGTAGTGGATAACGGTTTGGATCATCATCTTTCCAATTCAGCATGATGTTTTATTGATAAGTTGGTATGCAGAATAATTAAACTAGTAAACGTTACTTAAGAAGCCAAAGCTACATGTTCATGCTATGTTCAGACTTGAAAAACAGGCGCAAAGCCACCCCCTGGTGTGCGAAAGTTAGTCGCTTGGCCTTGATAGATACGCCCAGCAGTTAGTAGCAGCTGTCCTGCATAGGTATAAAGACGTATATCTACCTTTCTAGTCGTCACCACATCATCAATCTTTATTGATCGCTCTGTAGCAGGGATAAAGGTCTGCGCAATATAGCTTTCATCTAAAATAGTCTCGAATACGCGGCGGGTAATCTTGCTGCCACGGTAAACGCCCTTACTACCATAACCAGCTACTGGCTTAAAAAACAATTGTCTCCGAGTACGCCATAATTCTGCTGCATCCTCTTTTGTAACCATTCTGGTAGTTGGTACTGACTTTTTTAGATATTCTGCATCATCATCACCTAGTCCCCACGACTGCAAAGTTTGCGTATCGGATAGTAAAGTCAGGTTGCGCTTATTAGCGAATATAGCATGGGCATGCGGATTGGGGGTTACTACTACCGCACCCTCTAAATAGGCACTTTTAAGCACGGCGTGGTTGGGGTTTTCAAAGGCGAAATCGACTAACCGATTATAGATCATATCAATGGGCTTGCTATGAGCTGTCAGTACACCATCAGCATAGTTAAGCTCAGACGGATCGAGTATAACGGTATCAATGCCTTTAGCTTGAAGTAGTTGGCAGGCCAGCTGAAACTCCAAATACATGAACTGGCTTTTGGGCTCATTATCCACAATAGCAATGCGATTGGGCATGCTAGTTGCCGATTGTCGCTGCCATTCTTGTATGAACATATTAGCGACCGCTTCTTCAAACCCATCAAGCATTTTAGTAGTAGCAACACTTTGCTCTGAGGGGCGACAGCAGTGTTTTTGTGCGCGGGCAAGTGCTACGTTTAAAAATGCGCCTCCAGCATTGGTATTGATCTCAATAAGCTTGGGGTCATCGCTCCCTAAGTGAAAGTCATAACCCATAAAGGCCCCTATTGGCCCCGGATCGAAAGCCGAGATATTGGGTGCCCACGACAGTACTTGCTGTTGATATGACGGTAGTCTAGCAGTCGACTCAATAGCTGCGATGATTCGCACCATTGCTTCTATCTCTGTCTTAGGGACGAACACCGGTGTCGCTGAAAACAGCTTATTAAGCTCATTGGCTCCTAGTGGATTATCTCTTGTGTTTACTAATTGATCTTGCAGGCTGTTATTAAGCGCTTTACGATCTAAAGTACGGCAATAGCACTCTTGATTAAGCTGATTTGCCAGATTATCATTCGTTTTGTTTTTATTATTAATTAGGGATTCCATTTAAATCTCATTACTAAGTTGAATGTACTGATAGGGTTTAGGGGACAGCCAAAATAAAAAAAGTGTCTTAAATATTTAAGATAAGGTTATTTTTATAGTTACTTTACGAAATAGTCATTTTGCAAGATACTTAATTTGCAATATATCTAGTTTATAAATTAGCTACTTTGCAAGGTTATACGGTTTTACGCTCTTCTTTAATGAGTACTTTCGCTAAAAACAAACCTAACTCGAACAGTAGCCACATTGGAATCGCGAGCAATAGCATTGACACCCCATCGGGCGGTGTGACTACCGCTGACACAGCAAAACAACCGACGATGATATATCGGCGCTTACTCTCTAGACTCTGAGTGGATATGATACCGACCATTATCAATAATAAAGTAACCACTGGAATCTCAAAAGTGAGTCCAAATACCATAAATAACTTTAGCGCAAAGCTTAAATAACTGTCGATATCGGTCATAGGTATAACGTTTTGCGGAGCGAATAAAATAAAGAACTTCAATACGCCTTTGAGTACCACAAAGTAGGCAAAAGCGACACCAGAATAAAATAGGAATATCGAAGATATCAGCACTGGAATAGTGATTTTTTTCTCTTTTTTATATAATCCAGGCGCTATAAATGACCAAATTTGATACAGAATATACGGCATCACTACAAAGGCAGCAACGAAAATCGTCAAGCGAATAGGTGCCATAAAGTTCGAGGTAATATCAGTAGCAATCATAGTCGAATTCGCAGGCAGCTGCGCAACCAGAGGGTCTGATAAAAGATTGTAGAGCTCACGCGAAAACCCTACCAATGCTAAGAAGACGATCAAAACGGCTACGCATATTTTGATGAGATGCTTGCGTAATTCAATCAAATGCTCAGTAATAGGCATGTCGCTAAGCACATTCAGCACATTATCAGTCTCAACATTATGGGTAGCATCTGACGCCTTAGCATCTGTATTTGCTAACTTTCTTTGGCGACTTTTTTGGCGCTTAAATAAGCTCATTTATCCCCCTTCTCTATAGCTGAAGAAGAGGAAGTATCTGGCTGATGATTTTGCTGCTGAGGAGTGTTTGACTGATAGGAAGTATCTAAGCTTTGGTTTTGCGAGTTTTCAAACTTATCCATACTACCGCGCATCTCGGCTAACTCACGCCGCATGTCTGTCTCAGTCTGACGAATCTTTGCCAGCTCATCTTGCATCTGTTTTCGTGTCTCAGCCAAATCAAGCTCAGACTCTATATCAGACTGTAAGGTTGAAATCGTGCGACGCAATTTGGCATACCATTGCCCAGCGGTACGTGCGGCTTGCGGCAGTTTTTCTGGGCCCAATACGATTAAAGCAATGACGCCAAACAAGAGTAATTCGGAAAACCCAATATCAAACATAACAGTCACATATATTAATAGACTACTTAGTGCCGCTATTTATAAGCGGCGCGCTTCATACTTTAGGCTGGTCATCAGTGGAAATAGGGCTGATTTCCATATCATCAGCCTGATTACCTACACGCGTATTTAAATCATTACTTGCAGCTGGCGTACTATTTTCATGGCTAAGCACATGATTTTTGCGAGCATTCTCAGGTTCTTCATCTTTGACCGCTTCTTTAAAACCCTTCACCGCACCGCCTAAATCTTTACCTGCATTTTTAAGCTTGGCAGTACCAAATACGACCACCACTACGACCAATAAAATCAGCCAATGTGTAATAGAAAAGCTGCCCATAACGGTATCCTTATATTTTGTGATCTTGTTTAGACCAGTATGTGTCAGTGTGCTTTAGAACACTTTTTACCGTACCAGAATTATAGTTTCAAACGGCGCAATCGCAGCGCGTTAGCAATCACCGAGAATGACGACAAGCTCATCGCTGCCGCTGCTATCATCGGACTGAGCAGAAGCCCAAATATGGGATAGAGCACACCTGCGGCAATAGGAACACCAAGTGCATTGTAGATAAAGGCAAAAAACAGATTCTGTCTGATATTGCGCATGGTGGCGTGGCTAAGCTTATAAGCTTTGGCAATGCCCATTAAATCACCTTTTAGCAGGGTAATGCCCGCACTCTCCATCGCCACATCGGTACCGGTTCCCATAGCGATACCAACATTAGCTTGCGCTAGCGCTGGTGCGTCGTTGATACCATCACCCGCCATAGCGACCAATTTACCGCTGTCTTGCATTTCTTTGACGATACGGTTTTTATCCTCTGGTGAGACATCCGCATGAACTTCATCAATACCTAGTTTATTGGCGACTGCCTGCGCGGTTTTTTCGTTGTCACCGGTTAGCATCACAACTTTTAAACCTGCGTCATGAAGCAGTGAAATAGCCTCTTTAGTGCTTGGTTTAATAGGGTCAGCAACTGAAATAATACCAGCAGCTTTACCGTCTATAGCCACAAACATTACCGTTTCACCGTCTTTTCTACGGACATCAGCTTTAGTGGACAGCTCATTATCAAAACTATTTAGGCTTTCCATAAGCTTAGAGTTACCAATAGCGACTTTCTTACCATCGACCACGGCTTGTACGCCTTCGCCAGTAGTCGAATTAAAGTCAGTAGCTTTAGGAATAATGAGTGATCTTTCTTGAGCTGCTCTAACGATAGCTTCTGCTAAAGGATGCTCGCTAGCGCTTTCTACTGAGGCTACCAATGCGAGGAACTCGTCTTCATTTTGACCTACCTGCGCATCAATTGCGGTAAGCTCGGGCTTACCAGCGGTCAGTGTTCCGGTCTTGTCGACGACAATGGTATCGACTTTTTCCATACTCTCTAACGCTTCAGCATTTTTGATGAGGACGCCGTTTTGCGCGCCTTTGCCGGTACCAACCATAATGGACATCGGCGTCGCTAGACCAAGGGCACAAGGACAAGCAATAATCAGTACCGCAATCGCGTTAACCAAAGCATAGGTCATAGCGGGCTCAGGGCCGAATATCGCCCAGACAATAAAGGTTATGATAGAGCTGACAATAACAATAGGTACGAACCAACCCGCCACTTGATCTACCAAGCGCTGGATAGGCGCGCGGCTACGCTGGGCTTCAGCAACCATTTGTACAATTTTAGATAATACTGAATCTGCTCCAACATTGACCGCTTCGACTAATAGCGTTCCGGTGCCATTTACCGTACCACCAGTCACTGTATCTCCTGCTACTTTTGATACAGGGATTGGCTCACCCGTCACCATTGATTCATCAACATTACTATTACCATCGATCACTGTACCATCTACGGGTAGTTTCTCACCTGGTTTAACCCGTAGCTTATCGCCAGTGACGACCTCATCAAGCGAGACTTCGACTTCTTCACCGTTTTCATCGACACGTCTTGCGGTTGGTGGTGCGAGCTCAAGCAAAGCTCTAATCGCACCTGAAGTTTGGCTTCTGGCTTTGAGCTCTAATACTTGACCCAGTAGCACCAAGGTTACAATGACAGCTGCTGCTTCATAGTAGACTCCGACTTGACCAGAGGCATCTCTGAAACTGTCTGGGAAAATATCGGGAAAAAAGGTCGCGACAATACTAAAAATATAAGCAGCGCCTACGCCTATCGCAATCAAGGTAAACATATTTAGATTGCGGCTTTTTATAGACTGCCAGCCACGGACGAAAAACGGGGCGGCGCCCCAAAGCACTACAGGGGTCGCGAGCACTAACTCAGCCCATTGTAAGATCTTTGAGGAGATACCATACTGACTAAAATTAACTACGTTTAAGTCAAACATACCGCTCATCACATATATTAATAGCGGTACAGTCAACACGGTACATATCCAAAAACGACGAGTCATGTCGTCAAGCTCTGAGGTGTCCTCTTCACCGATAGTAAGCGTTTCGGGCTCAAGCGCCATACCACATATCGGACAACCGCTATTTCTAACGTCTCTCACTTCAGGATGCATAGGACAGGTATATACCGTGCCATCGTAATCAGCAGGTACTTTATCGTATTTACCGCCTTTAACAGATTTTACTCCGCTACTATCAGTATCCTTTCCATGACAACTGGCGTGACTATCATCTTTAGCAACTTCGTCTTCAGGTTTAAGAAACATGCCACATATTGGGCAGTCACTTTTTTCAACATCTCTTACTTCTGGATGCATAGGACAAATATAAATCGTGCCGTTATAATTTTCTGGTATCTTGTCGTACTTATTGCCTTCGACAGACTTTAACTCAGTACTATTATTAGCATCCGCTTTATGACAATGCGCATGACTGCCCTCATTACTGTTGGATTCAGCAACCTCGTCTTCAGGTTTGAGAAACATGCCGCATATCGGACAATCGCTCTTCTCAGTATCTCTAACCTCAGGATGCATCGGGCAGATATAAACCGTACCGCTATAATTTTCCGGTACTTTATCGTACTGACCACCTTTGATAGATTTTTCATCGGCAATATGTTTCATAAAACCACTCCTTGAAGACAATAAATATTGATAATAAGTACAACTCTTAAAGCACTATCATCAATCCTCGATTGCTATTCATCTAATCATTAATCTAAAAACCTCTAAAAAATAATTTCTATACTTTTCAATTGGAATTTAGTTTTTATCACGCAAATACTTGAGCAGTGCCATGATTGTTAGTACTAGTACTGCGAAAAATAGTAGGGTGAATAACAAACAGATAAGCATCATAACCCAGCCCATGCCATACATCATTGAGCCGTTCATCATGCCATGCATTGACCCATTCATTATGATTTCTCCTCAGTCTAAACTGTGATCACTCCAACTCTTCAATTAATTTTTACTCGAACCGAAGAGGTTTACTGACTGTTAATATATCAATATCTTTAGCGCACTTTGGCGAACCAACGATATAGTGGCACGAACAAGATGGCGAAATACCAACCGTAAAGATATGATTCTACAAGTCCAATTAGAAAACCTGTCCATGTTAACCACTCAAAGCCAGGTAGTAGAGGTGCCCAAGCTTCGTGCATCGCTATCTGTTCGGGTGCGAGTAAACCAAACCCTATGCATAATAGATAACTAATGAGTAGAAACAACGATACACTATTGCCAACAGGGGCAATCCTTAAAGTACTTGTTGTTAAGTTTGATTTGACCATCTTAGTAATCCTCACTATTGTATGATGTGGTTCAAGCTCAAGATAACCAATCGTATCTAACCATGCTAACTCTAAGGATTTGTATGAATTAAAGCTTTATCCTGTATTGATATTACTTTTTAACTCGTGCGGCGGCGGCAAGTTGACGCCATTGACCCCATTGAGGAATAAACATTGGCACTTGCTGTTTGTAAGCAAGGTAGTCTTTACCAAACTCTTCAAACATATGCCGTTCCTCACGTCGAGCTAACCATGTGTATACAAGCACAATCACTGGAAACAGACCGATTGAAAACAGAGTTGGCCAATGCACCACACCCTCACCGAACAGTGCAATAAACAACCCGGTGTACTGAGGATGACGTACGTAGGCATAGAGTCCATCAGTTACTAAACGATTTCCCCCTCGTGCTTTGTGGACTTGGCGCCAACCTTGAGCAAAAAGACCGACTCCTAAAAATGCAATAGCATAGCCGAGTAGCATTGAGATCATCATGCCTGTCTCACCTAAACCAACAAGGGTCGACCATAAGCTAGCGCTGACATATTGGCTGTCCAAACCAAAAAACCGTACTAATAAATATATAGTGAGCGGAAAGCCATACATTTCTGCGTAAAGTGCAATAATGAAAGCCTGAACTACACCAGCACCCGCCCATTCACGCCAGTTCTTTGGTGCGAAATAACGGTAAAAGAACCAAGAAATCAGAACAATAACAATTAGTGCGAGACCCCAAGTTCCAGCGTGATTAAATGACTCATTCATAGCTTACTTTCCCTGTTGTCTTTATGAATATCGTATTGCATGAAATCAATTCTTGAAGATAGTAAGCAGACGCTTAAATCTATGCAATTTTTAACCAAACAATTTTTCTGTAAACTCTTTGATGTTACTGTCAATGATGGTCTGCAAGCGTATCTTTTTCGATAGCTTTTTTCCTCGCTGAAGATTTCAGGTAAACCTGCTCAGCCACAGCAATCACTACAATAGTGACGACTGCTACGCCAAGTACGAATGGATCTGAGTTTAGTTTAATCCAGACAAAACCGCCGAGAACCAACAGGTCAAGAAGTATGGCCACTATAGGCACCCACATCACCGCCTTTATATCCTGACGAAGGTATCGCAAAACACCCCAATGAATGGCGATATCCATAATTAGATAGAAAACAATGCCAAGCGCTGCAATTCGTGATAAGTCAAATAACGTCGTAAAAGCTAAACCCAACACCACAGTATAGACCAACGTATGTTTTTGAACGCTTCCCGGCATTCCCAAATGACGATGAGGCACCAGCTTCATCTCAGTCAACATAGCAAGCATACGAGAGACTGCGAAGATGCTAGCAAGGAGGCCGCCAGCGGTAGCTACCATTGCGATTGCAACTGTGAACCATAGACCATAGTCGCCAAGTGCTGGGCGTGCGGCGGCAGCCAAGGAGTAATCTTTAGTTTCGATGATTTCGGCAAGAGATAGATTACTAGACACCGCGAAACCGACTAGAGTGTAAATAACTACGCATATTGCGATTGATATTACAATGGCACGGCCGACGTTGCGATGAGGATTTTTTACTTCCGAGCCACTGTTGGTAATCGTGGTAAAGCCTTTAAATGCCAGTATGCCTAGCGCCGTTGCGCCAAGAAAGTCACCAACAGTATTAGTGTCACCTAATGTAGAAGAATCAACTGCAAAGCTATCAGCTAGCCAGATACCAACCAACCCGAATATAAGAATACCGACAATTTTTATAATACCGATAACCGATGCAACCCCCTGAATCCAACGATTACCAAGTAAATTGATAAAGAACGCAGCAAGAATAAGCGCGGCGCCAAGGATGGATACCATGCGACCGCTGTCATCGCCACCGAATAACTGCATAGTGTATGACCCGAACGTCCGGGCCAAAAAGCTCTGCGCTATAACCATGGAGAAATACATCAGCAGGGCATTAAATCCAGTCGGTAAACGATCTCCGTATGCCTGATGCAGGTACATTGCAACACCGCCAGCCGACGGGTAAGCGTTAGAGATTTTGATATAAGAATAGGCACTAAAAGAAACAACGATTGCGGCGGCTAGAAAAGCAAGTGGGAAAAGCGAACCCGTCATCTGAGCCATCTGACCGGTCAGAGCGAAAATACCAGCACCGATCATGACACCGGTACCTAGCATAACTGTTCCTGATAATGTCAAACTATCCTTCTGATAGCGAGTCGTTCTATCTTGCTTCATACTTATTCGACCTTAATCTATTTCTTCGTAGAACTTCAGTTTTACAGGTTATTTTTGAAGTAAGGAGTAGGTATAGTTAGAATTAAAAGACGCGATATAGTAAATAGTTTTTAAAGAAGAGCTTACTTATTGGTATCATAATATATTATTCCAACTCATCAATAAGTGCTTGCATCTCACCGATTTCACGCTTTTGTGCTTCGATAATGTCATCAGCAAGCTGACGTACACGTGGATCTTCGATATCAGCACGCGAACTGGTCAAAATAGCAATCGAGTGATGCGGTATCATCGCCTGCATCCAATCCACTTGATCGACCGTTTGTTGTGATCTAACGCCCCATAAACCAAAGGCAAATAGCACGACACTAATCCCATAAACCATTAGATTGACCTTAGTCTTTTTATACATATTGGTCATAAAGGCAAGCATAATAATAGCCATCATAGCGCCCATATATAACGCCATATAAGCTCGGGTTTCACTAAAGTAAATATGATCCCACTGATAGGTGTTAAAATACATCATGATAAACATCACGACTGTCGATGTTAAAATCATGATTGTGAACTTTACATAAGGGTTCATTTGCTTCTGTTTATTATCCATATGGTTATTCATATTCTTATCCTTAATTTAGTAAAAAGGCACCTAAATAAAGAGGTGCCTTTTTTTAGAGCTAGTGTTATAAACTGTTGTTACTTACATGGTTAACACTAGAACCAAAACATCACACCAGCAGTCAGACTATTAGAATCAACGTCTTCGTCCTCTTGACGACGTAAGTCTCGCGCATCACCCAAGGCGCTCTCGTAGCTGAAACCAACATAAGGCGCGAGCTGACGACTGAATGTCTCATAAGCCAGCCTAACTTCAGCTTCAAACTCATTAAATCCTTTAGTAATACCGTTATCGGTATCATCTTTACTAAAGGCAGTCAGCTCCAGCTCTGGTCTGACCACCCAACGCTGATCTAAGCGCCACTCGTACGCTGCCCCAAGATCAAGCTGGACTTGACCATCAGTATATAGATAAGCTCTTGCGTCAGTCTCAACGAAGTACGGCGCCGTACCAGCAATGCCTGCCATGATTGCGGACTTATCGTTTTCAGTATTATAAGCAATACCCGCTTCTCCATTCCAGAAGATACCGAGCGGCTTCCAATAAGCGAGTGAGCTTAGACTATCGATCTCTTTATCATCGTTAGTTTGAGCACTACCTTCACTGCGTAGAGTGACACGATTACTATCAGTACCGTACCAGCCTTCAGCTTCAAAATCGATTTGGTCATTCTCAAACTGATAGCCCAAAGTTTCTACTGACACACCCCATAACGGTAAGCTACCCATCATTACCGGTTTACCATACTGTCCATAGTCAACACCATTTGAGTAGTCGGGACTACGAGCATTAGGAGGTGGTTCGCCGCCTTGCATTCCAGACATATCCATATTCATACTGCTATGATCCATACCTGACATGTCCATACTACTGTGATCCATACCTGACATATCGCCCGACATATCCATGCCACTATGATCCATATCTGACATGTCACCTGACATATCCATACCACTGTGATCCATATCCGACATATCGCCTGACATATCCATACCACTATGATCCATATCCGACATATCGCCTGACATATCCATGCCACTATGGTCCATATCTGACATATTGCCCGACATATCCATGCTGCTGTGATCCATATCTGACATATCCATACCAGACATGTCCATACTGCCATGATCCATGTTCGACATCTCAGCAGCGTTTGCTAAAGGTGACATTAGTAGCATCAAAGATGACATGCCAATAAACGGTAGACCTACTTTATATATTTTCATAATAAGGCTCATATTCGAAGGTTTATTAAACAACGGCAACTTCTCTAAACATCCCGGCTTCCATATGATAGAGCAGATGACAATGCCATGCCCAGCGACCAGCTTCTCCTGTGACATCAAAGCTAATTTTTTGCGCTGGTTGCACCATTATCGTATGTTTGCGAACTTGAAAATCGCCATCAGGCGTGCGCAAATCGCTCCACATACCATGCAGATGCATAGGGTGGTTCATCATAGTGTCATTGACTAAGGTAATACGCACACGCTCGCCCGGTTTGATATTGACAGGCGGCGCATCCTTAAACATGATGCCGTCGAGTGCCCAGATATAGCGCTCCATATTACCGGTTAGATGTATTTCAATCTCTCGAGTGGGCTTGCGCTGCTCGGCCATTATTTCATTGCCAACAGAATGCAGTTGGTTATAGGTTAAAACCTTACGATTAATATCACGCAAATTAATACCCGGATCATCGAGATTCATCCGTGGACTATCGACGCGCATATCTGTCTTAAAGTCATATTCGGTCTTAGCATGACGGGCATCATAGCCATTAGCACCCATAGCCCCCATCATATCGGACATAGTTAGCCACTCAACATCATCCATAGCAGGTATGGCAGCGCGAGCGCCTCTTTTAGTGGCAAGCGTGGTTGCGACAAAGCCGGTGCGATCGATGTTTTGGGCAAATATGGTATGCGCGTCACGGGTTGGGGTGACGATGACGTCATAAGTCTCGGCCACCCCGATACGGAAGTCATCGACATCAACGGGCGCGACATCAATCCCATCCGTCGCGACGACTTTCATTTTTAGGCCGGGGATGCGTACATCAAATATCGTCTGCGCGGAGCCATTGATAAAGCGTAGTTTGACAGGCTGTCCAGCCTTGACAAGTTGCGTCCAGTTAGCCGCTGTCGTTTTACCATTCATAAGATAAGTAAACGTGGTCTCACCAGATAAATCAGTAAAATCAGTCGGCATCATGCGCATCTGGTTCCACATTTTACGTTTATCATAAGCCGCCTCAAGATCCGTAGCGGCAATATCGGACAATAGCTTTTTAAAGTCTGGCAGATGATAATTATCAAAGTCAGCACGCTGCTTAAGTAGTTTTAGCAGATTATGCGGATCGCGATGCGTCCAATCACTAAGCAGGATAACGTGATCTTCCTCAATAGGATAGCGTTCGCGCCCTTTAGGTTCAATCACAATAGCCCCGCGCATACCGGTTTGTTCTTGGAATCCAGTGTGCGAGTGATACCAATAAGTGCCTGACTGTGTCAGTTTAAATTTGTACGTGAAGGTGCTACCCGCAGGAATACCATCAAAGCTGATACCCGGTACGCCATCCATCTCAAACGGCACTAAGAGGCCATGCCAGTGAATAGAGGTCGACTCATTCAGCTGATTATGGACTCGAATGGTGACCGTATCGCCTTCTTGCATCTTAAGCGTTGGCGCAGGCAGTGAGTCATTTATCAGCGTTGCCATGCTTGACTTGCCGTTGACCGTTATCATCTTCTCACTGACATAAAGATCAAATTCATTACCCGTTAGTATAGGTACAATGTGATCGGCTCTATCACTATTGACTACGACATTTTGGCTTTTAGTTAAAGCACTATTAGCCATCGTCGGTAGTGTGGATAGCATCGACGCGCCGAGCAAGGTGGATGACCCTGTCAAAAAACGCCTGCGGTTAAATCTGTTTTTATTCATAATATTGACCTAAGTTAATCCATGAAATGAGAGTTGAACTTATATATCTGATAACTTATTAATAGAACTACATCTGCTGCGCTGGCGACTCAATAGCCGCATACACTTGAGTGCTGCCATCCTTGTTCAATTGCATGACTTTATAGGGCATAAATTTATCTTGATATTCCATGCCCGGACTACCAACTGGCATACTCGGTACCGCAAGACCGATGGAATCAGTTGGCGGATTGGCTAGAAACTGTGCCATGTATTTGGCAGGAACGTGACCTTCAAAAACATAACCATTAGTAGTGACGGTGGTATGACAAGAGCGCATTTGCTGCGGGACACCGTAACGCTCTTTAAATAAAGATAAATCTGTAACGTCTTGCGCAGTTGCGCTTAGACCATGACCTTCGGCATAGCCTACCCATTCTTTGCAGCAGCCACAATTAGCATCTTTGTAAACTGTAGCCGAGACGTTTTGTAGAATTGTCGACCCAGTACCTGAATTAGCACTGACAGACATCATTTGCGGTTGTGGTTGCTCTATTTGAGCACTTTTGGTGGCAAGCGTTGGCTCAGTTTGAGTAGAATTTGAAACACTAGTATCGGGCTGACTACAAGCCATTACTGTTGACGTTGCTACTAGTAAAAGAGCAGAAGCTGATACCTTTTTATGTCCATTGCCCATTATATTTATATAGCGTCTCATAACTTACTCCTAAGCGTCTGCTTATCTGTTGAACCTTCTAAAGATTTATACCCTATAACTAAGTGTAGTATAGGCAAAGTTTAAATCCCAAAAGGCAGCACTATTTAGCACTGCGCTTTTATAAAGGAATATGGAAGAATTAATGCTGCATTCCAGATCCATCATCCGACATATTCATATCACCGTCAAATGACATGTCCATCATATCGCCATCTATCCTAGTGGTTAGCATCGTGTATTGGCTTTCATCTAATTCAGGTAACGATCTAATGAAGGCTACCATTGCCCACATTCTAGCGTCATCATGGGACGCGCCCCACGCAGGCATTCCAGATGCCATAATACCGTGCTTAATTGCCCAAAAGCCTTGCTTTGCACCGTCTTCTGTTTGATAACGTTTGACAATATCAGCCTTGGTAAAGTTGGGCGGCTTTGGATACAAGCCCTCACTAAAGTCAGTTTGTGCCACTCCCGGAGACAAGTGACAGCCTGCACACATATCCTTATAGTCCGCGCCACCAGAACTGATTAGCTCAGCCTTCTCTAAATCTGGTACCACAATATCTTTACTGGCATTTTCTATGGAACGATTGCGAGCAGTTTCTAAAAAGCTAAACATCATTGGGCTATGCTCTTGGTCAGCTCCCACATTGACAACGCCACTAGTAACAACCGCAAACACGCTAACGATTGCCACAAATACGGTAAAGAGCGCACCCAATAAAAATTTCATATGTTTTCCTAACAATTTATTTCCGTTAAGTGTTGACTGCTATTTAACAGAGCTAAAATTTTTAAGATTTACTGTCGTTAGTAACGCAGTGTTTTTGGTACATTTGCTTCATTTTACCCATGTTAGCCATCATCGCTTTCATGGCAGGATCGCTCATGTCCATCTTGCTATGATCCATTTTTCCCATCATATCCATATGCTTTTGCATTTTTTCACAGTTCATTTGATCTTTTTCAGCATGCATTTTAGGATCATGTGCTAGAGCTGAGGTTGAAACGACTAGAGCGACGGCAGTGGCTACGATTGCTTTAGGTAAAGACTTTGATTTAAAGAGTGACATGGTTAATCCTTAATTGATTTAGTTGAGGGTACATAAAGCTTTAGGATATTAATTCAGTCTAAAGCATAACTTATTGATTCTGACAGAGAGATGACAGCAAGATGACAATATTGTCATCTTGCTACTTTTATATTTTAATGCTGCACGTATTCATTTAGTATGGCATCAGCATTTCTATCACGATCGCTACCATATTTTTTTATAAAATACTTTTCAGACTGCAGATGTTGATCTTGATGCTGAACTTGGCAAGCGACTCGTGCATCAACATAGCTTTTCATTTGAGCATCAGACATCTGTGCGTTATTGTGATCTAGATTTCTGGCAAACGTAGTTAAGTTATCGCAATTATCGATAATTGAAGTGCTTAGATTGGTAGTATGCGCATTAGCTGCTGATATACCGATAAGCATCGAAGCGGATAGCAGCACCACTTTTTTGAATGAACGATAGCTTTTCATATAACATCCTTAATAAATTATTAAATATTGAAACTAATTACCTGTAGTAATAATTCATAGTAGCTACTCGTATCAAGAATGAGCCGCTATGTACTATAGGTATAGATTAACAAACGAAGACTGACTATTTGATGACGAGCGCATGACATCTTTGTCAGATACCAGTCCGTTTTGTCATTTATATTGATTTGGGTATTATAAAATCATAATTATATTGAAGGATTACTATGAAAGTACTACTAGTAGAAGATGAATTAAAACTCGGCGAATATGTAAAAAAAGGCTTAAGTGAAGCAGGCTTCATTGTTGATCATCAGCTGACAGGTTTAGATGGCTACCATGCTATGATGACTGAAGAGTTTAGCGTGATACTCATGGATGTTATGCTGCCTGATGTTAGCGGTTTTGAGCTAGTACGTAATTACCGAGCGGCTGGCAAGCATACGCCAGTGTTATTTCTAACCGCAAAAGATGATTTAGATGACAAAATCAAGGGGATTGAGATTGGCGGTGATGATTATCTGACCAAACCTTTTGCCTTTGCAGAGTTAATAGTCAGGATAAAAAGCTTATTACGACGCGCCAATCAAGCCGACTATAAAAGTACGCTCATGCAAATAGCGGATCTCAAAATGGACATTGCCAAGCGCACTGTACATAGAGGAGACACGCCCATTAAACTAACCGCAAAAGAGTTCTCCCTATTACAGTTTCTATTAGAGCGCCGCGGTGAAGTATTACCACGCTCAATCATTGCTTCACAAGTATGGGATATGAACTTTGATAACGATACTAATGTGATTGATGTGGCAATAAGACGTCTGCGTATAAAAATAGACGATGAGTTTGATACCAAGCTAATTCATACTGTGCGTGGCATGGGCTACCGATTAGATGCTGTCGACGTTTCAGCTAGTAATAAAGCTGCCAGCGAAACGGAAGATAGCCAATATGATAAATAGATTGGACAATCGACGCTTACCCTTACTATGGCGAACTGTGTTTTTATTGACGATATTTGTCGTTTTATCGCAGTTGATAATCTATATCTGGGTACAGCACTCTGTTAAAAGCCATTTTGAGCAAATGGATGCTGAAATCATTACCCACGCAGCCTTTAATCTACGTAAGCGCGTAACAGAGGCGGATAACCAAATAGCCTCTCAGACACTACCTAAGCCTCAAAGTCCATCAAACACTCAACAACCGCTAAGCTCGAAAGCTTCTTCAAATCTACTTCCTACAATAGCCACAGAAAATGATGATCACCTGCATTCATCAGCGCTAGATTACGATCTAAAAACTATCATTGCTGATAAAGAGGGGCGATTGCTATCTAGTACTCCCAAAAACTTTGCTAATGAATTAAGTGCCGACTTTAACCTATTATCATTACAGCAAAATCATGATGACAGACAGTTTGTAATAAATATTAAAGACAGACGTTATCGAGCTATGGTTATTGGAGACGATGACATGCTTGCCCTTATCGCCTTACCCATTGACGTGCATCATCAGTATTTATTACAGTTTAACCGTCAACTTAGTCTGATCCTATTTGCCATCACACTACTGTTGGTTTCAATAGCAGCCTTAAGCGTGTATTGGGGTTTTGCCCCTTTATCCACTATCGTGCAAAGGATGAAAGGTATTCATCCTGAAAGATTGAGCGAAAGAGTAATAGTTAGTGATATGCCATTAGAGCTAAGACCTTTAGCAGAATCCTATAACTCGATGATGGCTAAGCTTGAAAGCAATTTTGAGTCGTTGTCGCGATTTTCAGACAATATCGCGCATGAGCTACGCACGCCAATAGCGACGCTGATTACGCAAACGCAAGTCATGTTAAATAAGCCTAGAGAGGAAGAGGAATATGTCGAACAATTACATCAGCAACATGACACCTTAGAGCAATTATCGGCGATGATTAACAACATGCTACTGCTAGCAAAAACCCAAAAAGGACTGAGTGATTCGCAAGTGACTACTGTAGATACTGAGGTCCTAATCAATAAGCTGTTAGATTACTTTGAAATGATTGCCGAGGATCGTAAAATAACTTTTGTAAAATTAGGAGATTTTAAGGCAGTATTAGGCGATGAAGGTTTATTACAAAGGCTATTTGCTAATCTGCTATCAAACGCGATCTACTACGCCGCTAGTAATAGCGTCGTCACAATATCAGCCACTGTCAACACTCCAAATACTTCCGTTAATAATTATAAGATGCTTGAAGACGATCAAAGTAACACTCAAACCGCGAAGCAATCTTGGCTAGAGATAACTTTTACTAACCTTCTAGAAAAACCTCTAAACCAAAGCGAAGCAGATCGATTGTTTGAGCGCTTTTATCGTCATGATAAAACTAGCCAGCACCATTCAGGATCAGGTTTGGGTTTATCTATCGTTCAGGCTATTGCTAATGCTCATAAAGGGACGGTCAATATCACTAACAAAGATGAGTATTGTTTTGAAGTTACTGTAGGATTATTGATTGCTAAGTAGCATACACCTCAATATCCTAGTGTTCAAAATATTAATAATATGTAGACCTACTATAGGTCTATTTTATTTTGATAAGTCGAAAGGCTCTGAATGCTATTATTCATATAGTGTATAAGGCTAGATTATGAAGTCTAATTTTCTTAGGTGATGTTGTTGATATGGGGGTTTGACCTGTTCGGTAAACCATGTTTTAGAAAAATTATCTCCACCAAACCAGAATTGAACCATGCCAGAATTTATAGGTTTTTGCAGTTTATTATTAAGCTCAAAAGCACCCCAAAACTCGACCTCAACAGTCATACCTTTACCTGAGGCAAGCGCTTTACACTCTTCTGCGAAGTCATTCCATCTGTCCTGAAGGTATTTTTTATCTTTTATTCTTGGGTCTGCTCTATCAAGAGGACAACAAACATAATACTTCACCAGTTTCGGGTGCTTTGTGATAGCTGTCTCAAACGATTTCTTAATCTGCTTGAACTGACTATCTTGAATATCAAAGAAATACTTAGCCTGCCAGCCAATTTCATTGCCATTGTCTAAGGTTAGATAAGACTCAACACCACCGTCGGGAGCTTTGACTCTAATATATTGACCATTTTCTTTGTTCTCGTTGTAAGCTAATTGGCAAACAACCTCTTCAAAGGCTGTGTTTTGTGAGTGCTCATAGCTTTTTATATCTTTCCAATCTATAGTATTTGCTAGCATAATTTTTGCATACCTAATTCGATAAACGGTTATATCGAAGGCTGAGTTACTTGAGTCGTATAGCAATGCCTGACAGTCTTAAACTATCGTAATAGCGTCTTTCAAATTTAAAGAATGACACGCAACCAATTGTGCTATGCAGTCGCATTTTATTGAGCCAGTCCAGTATTGGCAGTTGTAGGTGTTTAGCCACTAACTTCTTGACGGTATTGACTCAGCTATTCCTGCAAGGTGAGTTTGACTATACCCAGTGAATCAACAACATCAGGTATTTTATGCTTTTGATCAATCACTAAGCTAATAGCTTCTAATTTGAATTCTCGGGTATATTGGTTGCGTTTGGTGGCCAAACTACTTTTCTTCTTTGGGGTAGTATAACCTTGTGTGCTGTCCAATTTAATTATACCACTACACTAAGGCCGTTAAAAAATCGCAGATAACAGCTTTATCTAAAATCTGATGCTTTGTAACTAGAAGTAGCAATACGAAAGTTGCATACATTGATCTCAGCAGTATATTTTCATCATTTCTATAAAAGTAAGTGTACTTCGCTATTCACTTTTTTGATACTTTGAATGAAAGAGTCGTCCTTTATTGTTAGGTGCTATAAGATAGATTTTACGAGTCATTTAATTCAAGTTTATTCGGGTCAGCAGTCTATTTGATACTATTTTGATACTCTGCATATATTGTTAGATATAACTCTTTATTGATATCTATATTTCATTTTTATCGTTAGACCTTATTATTAAAGGTTTTTATCTAAAAAACATAGCTACTCGTTGATAGATGTTGTGTATTATTGTTGTAAGAAAAAGGACTCATAATCCTTTGGTCGTAGGTTCAAGTCCTACTGGGCCCACCAAATTTAGATTGTATAAAACCCCTTTAAA